>CALYZE010000025.1 GCA_945607605.1 uncultured Bacteroides sp. | reverse complement strand
AAACACGGCTTAATTTACTGTATATCAAAGAATAAACATTATTCAGTGAACCCTATGTACGTGTATTAATACCCTTCCCATTATTCAATTTCAAGATCAGTTTAATGGAAAGTTTATTCATAGCTTACGAACGCATATTCCAAGGTTGGGAATGCGTATTCCAAGGTTGCGGATATGTATTCCCAGCCTTGGAACAGAGATCTCTCCTAACAGAGAATACGTTTTCTTCTTGTCTTCAATAAGTTGTTTCCTACTAGTTGACCACTTTTCTCTTTTTCAGGATTAATGGGCATTTTTGTATCAAACAAAAGAGATCTGAGACTTGTATCACATAAGATAAATTGAAAGAGTTCTGCGAAAAGAAAGATTATGAAGATTCACGTATAGCCTTAGAAACTGTTTTGAATGGATTGTTTAATTTTCTTGAGCGTGATTTGGCAGAAGGTTATTTGCAGCATCGCTTCGGCGGAGTCTGTTCGAATCATTAGGAACTATAAATTTCCGTGTTAGAAAAAACAGCGAAACGCTCTGTCAAAGAAACGTTTCGCTGAAATATACTTTTTAAGGGTCAACTAAGTAGTAAGGTTTTAATTCCTTGTCTAACGAAAATAATGATCAATGGCTAGCAATTTGCTTGTATACATAGGAAAGTATGAGCAAATATTCCTAGTACTCCATCACTGATTCAACGTTTCCAGAAATTCGACTTCTACAATTCTTAACTCGTTGTTTGTCTTTTCACCACCTTCTGCTTTGAAAAGATCAAGCTCACCGGCTTTCGGTTCCACCACTTCAATGATTTGTCCGAAGGCATCCGAGTCATGGGTAGACCCTTTCAAGCGGATTGTTATTTGATCAGTGCGTATGGGTTTATCAATCGTCAGGTGAACATATCCTAAACTTCTTTCGGTATTTCCACTCCAAATAAGGGTATTCCCGGCATATACTTCCAGTGGATAAGAACGTTGTCTCCATCCTGTGAGCTTGATGCAGATATCATCAATGTCGGCACGACGCTCCAGTTTGTAAGTAATCCAAGCAGTGTTCAGCTTGCCGTCATTCTTCCACTCACTCAGTTCGTTGTCGTCAAAGCTCTTTGCGACAGATGCACCGTTTATGCCTGCGGTAGCACTTTCTACTTTGACATCTACCTTGGTGTCTTTATAGGAAGGAGTGAGTGGTGTTTCTCCACGGTCGAAACGACTTGGCAGACTCTCGTTGGGGAAGTAGGTGCTTAAACCATCTTTCACTTCTATAGGTTTGGTAGTGAAAGTAACTTCATCGGATACCAAACCTTTGGCTTCAGCTTTTAAGACAATTTTTCCTGCTTGAGGCATTGATCGGAGCAAAACTCGTGTGATACCACACTCTACAGGAAGCTCACGTGCCAGTACATAGTTGTCTTTAGCTTGTGCAATACCACCTCTCCACTCAGCAGGACCTTGAAGGTCGAACTTTACCATATCGTTGGCAAGCGGACATCTTACTCCATTCTCGTCCACTACTTCTATTTGTACTAAAGCGATATCGGCTCCATCAGCGTATACACCTTTCGGACCATGCATTAGGGTCATTTTCAATCGTCGAGGCTCACCTACGGTTCGGATAGAGTGGCGACTAAGCTCTTTATTCTCTTCGTTATAAGATACGGCTTCGATTGTACCTTTTTCCCATTGGATGGAGTCGAAGGTAAACAGGAAGCGGTAATCTTGCTTGCCGAAGCCTTTGGATTTTCCGTTGACAAAGAGTTCTACTTTGTCTCCTGAGGAAACAATGTAGATGGGTTTCACCACTTCGGGTGTATAGTTCCAATGTCCGATAATGTGAGTGTGGTAGTTTTCTACGTCTACCCAGCCATCCCACATTACTTTATGCGCGTAATAACCGTCTTTAGGAATGCGCAAGGGATCAACAACTCCACTTCGGCGATAATTTTCGGCACCGCGACCGTGGGTTTGTGTGTCGGAGAAGATGATTTTTGCACCTCCCGAATTCACCCGACGGCCTGTTCCGGGACGTTCGCGCCACAAATCGTACCAACGACGGATAAACTCTACCGTCAGCATATCTTGATTTTGGTTGTAGGCGGTGGCATCTTGATTCTTATAAAGTGGTCCGTCGCCTTGTTTGTGAAAAGGATAGCTGTATTCATCCCAATATTTGCGTAAGCCTTCGTCACGACAATATTCAGTCTGAATCATCGGATGGTGTTCGCTCTTGTTGACATAAAGCATTTCGCCGCCATATTCGGCTTCACGGATATCGAGCATTTCACGCGAACCAATGGCACGTCCTCCATGAGGATCATAGAGATCGCGGATAGCACGCATTTCAATCATGTGCTCACGGCTGATAGATTCGTTACCACATTCGTAGAATAGAATACTGGGATTGTTACGTGTATAAATGATAACATCCCTCATTAGTTCTGTGCGTTGTCCCCAACGGCGGTCGGTTACGTCTCTTTCGGCATCTCCGCAAGGAAGCATCTGAATGACGCCGGTGCGGTCGCACGACTCTATATCTTGTATCCGAGGGGTGATGTGCATCCAGCGGAAAAGATTAGCGTTGTGCTCAATCATCAGCCCGTTGGAATAGTCGCTCATCCAAGCAGGTACAGATGTGCCTACACCCGGCCATTCATTGCTTGAGCGCTGGGCGTAACCTTTCAATTGTATCACGCGATCATTTAACCATACTTTGCCCTCACCGAAACGTGTCTTGCGGAAGCCAGTGCGAGTCACGACTTCGTCCACTACCTTGTTGTTGACAACCAGTTTGGTTTTTACATTATAAAGATAACCATATCCCCAGCTCCAGAAGTGAATATCGGCAAGGGGTGCCGATGCTTTCAGAGTGATGGTTTCTGTAGGATTTACGGCTGCGGGTGCTCCTTGAAAAGTACTTACCAGTTTGCCGTCGTAGTCATAGATGTCGACTTCATAATGAACCTTGATAGGTTTACTGTTCTCATTGCGCACTTCTGATTCGGCATTGATGACAGCTTTGCGACTCTTTACCTGAATGTCAGAGGCGTATATATAAACGCCTGTCGTTTTTAGATTGCTGTATAAAGGCAGTGTCTGATAAAGTTTGCTGGTAATGTGCAGCCAGACATTTTTGGGTATGCCACCGTAGTTAGCGTTGAAGTTACTGTCGTTCCATTGAAATCCGCTTCCTGTAGCGCGTTCTTTATATCTCCAGTCGCTGTCTACTCTGACGGCAATGATATTTTCTCCGTTAAAGTTTAGGTAAGGAGTCAGGTCGAAGCCTACTGCCATTACACCATTTTCGTGTAGACCAATATGCTTGCCATTTATATAAAAGTCAGCACCTTGGCGTACACCTTCAAATTCAATGAATATTTTCTTGCCTTTGGCTGTTCGAGGTAGACGGAAGTGTTTGCGATACCAGGCAACAGAGTCAGTCATTTCTTTGATGGCGACTTTAAAGGCTTCGTCTTCGTTGAAAGCCCGGGGTAGAGAAATTTGTTTCCAATCGCTATCTGAGAAGTTTGCTTTTTCGGCACCTCGGATGTCACCCACGTGGAGTAGCCATCCGGGGTTGAAGTTATACTTTTCGCGTTCTGAAGCAGATGTGTTCATCGCAAAGATGCCTGATAAAAAGAATAGAAGAAAATAAATCCTGATGTTCATAACTACAATGTGTTTTTGATGGTTCTACATGTTTCATGGCAAATGTAGGTACTTCCTGTCAAGACTATCTATTCTAATTGTTCACATCTTATGTAGTTTTATACAACCGCTATCAAATGAAGATTCTTGTTAATAAGTAGGCAAGAATTAGTTGTTATAGACTGAATATTAATACCCCTGCAGTTGGAATTTCATTGTTTCCTATCAGCACCTTGCTACCTTTAGGTAGGTTGAACGTATAAGGTTTGTCTCCATAGTTTAGCACAATACCCATTCCGTTACGGTATTCGAGGGTTACGCCATAAGGTAAATCCATTACGGGGATGTTTAGTTGGGCATACAGTTTTTTCAATAAATCCTTTTCAAAAGTTCCGTCACGACTGTCCACTCCTACATAAGTAATGGTTCCCTTACCAAGTTTTCGGAAGGTAACGGCGGGTTTCCCTTCGTAAAATTCGTTGGTGTAGGTAGTCCATACTTGTGCATCGGCTGCGGGGATGAGGACTTCTCCCCAAGTATTCCAAGCGTACTTCTTGCCGTCCATCACAATCGTTCCCGGATCTTCGGGCAACAGTAGGTCATAAAAATCCAATTTATTTTCTGTCAATGGGGTAATCAGAGAGCCGAAAGGAGCTTCGGGTAGGCGTCCATAACGGTCTTTCTGTGCGGTACGACAAGTAAGTACGAGATTACCACCATTTTTTACATAAGCTGTCCATCGGTCTACTAACTCTTTGTCGGCCAGCTGATAAGCAGGGGCAATCACTACTGGGTAGTTATTCATATCTTTTGCTTCAGAGATGAAGTCGACCGGGGCACCGAAGGATTTCAGTGTGCGGTAATACTTTTCGATGTGAGCAAAGGTATCCCAAGTACGGTTCTGTTTTTGACGCTCTATACTCCAGGAATTTTCATGATTGAAAAGAATGGCGGTGCGACGTGCCTGAAAATCGGCAGGCTTCGTATCGCGAGGGGCGTAATGCTTGCGCAGTTCCTTAATCTCGCTGATAAAAGTTGCAAATTCGTGTCCACCGGGAGTTACTGTAACTCCATCGGTGCCTACAATTCCGTAGTGATATTGCTCTGTGCCATACAAAGGCTGACGATAGCGATATGTGCAGGTAAAGTCACTACCTCCTGCAAACACACTCCATAACCACAAGCGTACAGCACCGGGGAGAGGTTGAGGGTTGATGCCACCCCAGTTTACTTGTCCCGGTTGTAACTCCATTACACCATAAGTACCTTGTATTGGACGGAAGAAATCGTTTGCCCAGGCGATGCGTAGCGGATTACCTACCCGATAGCCCCGGCGACCGATGCCTTCGTTGTCTCCATAGACCATGTAGCGAGTGTAGCATTGGAAATCAAGGGCGAGACTTCCGCCAATGTGTCCTTCGTCATAGTTTGGAATGTAATTGGTTGTTACCCATTGGTTTTTAGCATATTTCTTGATAAGGAGGCATTGCTTGTTGAGAAAATCATTCGTTTGTGAGGCGGCAAAACGGCGGTAGTCTAGAATCTGATGATGATTCATGAACATCTGCGCATGCTTGGGCAAGGTTATCTCATCAAAATCAGAATAAACTTCACTCCAAAAAGCCGTTCCCCAGGCATTATTCAAAGACTTAATATTATCATTGTACTTCTTGCGGAGGAAATTGCGGAAAGCAAGCTCTGCTTCTAGGTTATAGTCGAACTGTACGGCAGGTTCGTTATCTAGTTGCCATCCTATAATGCGGGGATCGTTTCCGTAATGCTGTGCCAACTTCTCTATCATCTTATAAGACAGTTCGCGATACAGAGACGAAGTGAAGGAAGCATGTTGGCGAGCACCATGATCTAGTACGGTACCGTCTTCTGCCTTCACCAATATTTCGGGATATTTGCGGCTCAACCACACAGGTGGAGTGGCGGTAGAGGTACACATCACTACTTTTAGATCATATTTGGCGGCGAGGGTAATAGCCTGATCCAACCATGCGAAATCATAACGCCCTTCCTCGGGTTCCAGTTGTGCCCAAGCAAATTCGGCGAAGTGGGTGAACTCAAAACCCAGTTCGTGCATTTTCTTGAAGTCACGTTCCCATTGACTTTCGTCCCAATGCTCGGGATAGTAGTAGGCTCCGGTCAAGGTGAGGTCTTTGTCGTTAAACCATTGCGTTGGGGTTTGTGCCTGTGTCGATGAGGCTAAAAGTATCAGCAGACCGGTAAGTAATGTTGTGAATAGTTTGTTTCTGATCATGATCTTGAGTTTTAATCCCTTTGTTTCCAACAGGGGGGATAGTTATGTTTGTTACTTGGTAAGTGTTATCAGTCTTTGCACTACATTCGCATCTACGGCAAAAGCAGTTCCGTGGCGTGTACCTTTGGGGAATGAAATCTGCTCCGAAATATCTTCCCAAGTCTTTCCGTGGTCTGTAGAACGAACTGCTCCGTAGCGATGGTCGCGGTATTTATCGAAATACACGTAGAGTACATTATTTACGTATAGAGGCGCAGGTCCCTCTGCCCAGTAGCTTCCTGTGATGGGTGCTGAAACCTCAATGGGGAAACCGTCTTGGATATTCTTTGTGCGGGTAATGCGGATATTCTTTTCCGGTGGATTGGAATTTTCATTCTTCACTACCATAATTAAATCCTGTAACTTCGGGTCTTTTACGATAGCAGCATCAATCACACTGAAATCCGGGTTAAAGAACATCTTGGTTTCCGAGAATGTCTTGAAGTCTTGAGTGGTAACATAGTACATCCGGTGATTCAGTCCCTTTTCGCTTTCGCTGGTAGGTATTTCTTTGTGGCGACCGGGGATGGTGGTAGCCCAGAAGATGTAATACGTCTTCGACGGTTCGTCATAGAATAGTTCGGGTGCCCAGCAGTTATGAGCAGTTTCTTCGTGCATCATGACGGGGATGGATTTCTGTTTACTCCAATGTACTAAGTCCTTGGAGGAGGCATATCCGATAATTCGGTCAGTCCAACTAGAGGTCCAAACCATGTGAAAAGTTCCATCAGGCGACTGGCAGATACTTGGATCGCGCATCAGCTTGTCTTTACCTACAGCGGGAGGGAGAAATGAATTCCCGTCGTTAAGGGCGGTCCAAGTTAGCCCGTCATAACTGTAAGCAAGGTGCAACCCGTCTTTACTGTCATTGACGAAGTAGGAAAAAAGATAAGCTTTTTCACCAGCAAAGGTTGTCAGTATGGCTCCTAAGCTAAAAGCCAACCAGATGAGTACTGTTTTCATGGGTCGTTTTTAAGATTAATAATTTATGTTACAAATATATGATTTCTTTCGGATATGTCGAAGTGTAAAATAATGGAATAACAGGCAAAAACATGTAATACAGTACACGTTTGACCGACCTCTCCCGCAGATTGAGACAAATTTCTATGTCTATGTACACATTTCTATTTATCGGTATGTAGGAAAACCGTACTTTAGCAGCGTGATAATTAATCTTATTTATACCATGAAGCAATTAGTGTCGATTATTTTCTTTGTATTCCTTTCTACCGTGTTTGCTGTGGGGCAGACTCGCTCTTTGAATCTCTCCGGTCAATGGAAGTTCCAGATAGATCGCGAAGATGCAGGCGTGAAGCAACGGTGGTTCAACAAACAACTGGACGATTGTATCAATCTGCCCGGCTCCATGCCCGAAAAACTGAAAGGTGATGAAGTAACCATCCGTACCCAGTGGACGGGTAGTCTTTACGACAGTTCCTACTATTTCAATCCTTATATGAAGAAGTATCAAGTAGAAGGCAATATGAAATTCCCCTTCTTCCTGACTCCCGACAAACATTACGTTGGTGTAGCTTGGTATCAGAAGAAGGTAGCCATTCCTTCTAACTGGAAAGGTGAACGCATTACCCTCTTCCTCGAACGTCCGCATATCGAAACTACGGTGTGGGTCAATCAGCAGGAACTCGGTATGAGGAACAGCCTTTGTGTACCGCATGTCTTCGACTTGACTTCCGTTGCTACCTCTGGCAAGACCTGCCTTATCACGATCAGAGTGGATAACCGCATCAAGGATATTAACGTAGGACCCGACTCCCATAGCGTCACCGACCAGACGCAAGGCAACTGGAATGGTATCGTAGGTCGTATGGAATTGCAAAGCACCCCCAAAACCTACCTCAAAGATATACAAGTATATCCTGACCTGGCAGGACAAAAAGCTGTAGTAAAGATGAATCTGCATGCTTCCTCTGCTGCAAAAGTTGATGTAGCCCTTGTTGCAAATAGCTTTAATTCTGAGAAAAAACATACGGTAACTCCTGTCAAACAGAACTTCACGGTAAAATCGGGCGAAAATAAGATTGAGATGGAACTACCGATGGGTGGAAATTTTCTGACTTGGGATGAGTTTGATCCTGCTCTTTATAAACTGGCTGTAGTTCTCAGTAATGGCAAGGAAACCGAGACTAAAGAAGTGCAATTCGGTATGCGGGATTTCAAGATAGAAGGCAAGTGGTTTTATGTGAACGGTCGCAAGACTATGTTGCGTGGTACCGTTGAAAACTGTGACTTCCCGTTGACTGGCTATGCGCCGATGGATGTAGCCTCTTGGGAACGTGTCTTTCGCATCTGCCGCAATTACGGGTTGAATCACATGCGTTTTCACTCTTTCTGCCCGCCAGAGGCTGCATTTATTGCCGCCGACCTCGTGGGTTTCTATCTGCAACCCGAAGGACCAAGCTGGCCGAATCATGGCCCACGTTTGGGTCAAGGGCAGCCGATTGATAAATATTTGATGGATGAAACGATTGCACTGACCAAGGAATATGGTAATTATGCCTCTTATTGCATGCTGGCGTGTGGCAATGAGCCTGCAGGGCGTTGGGTTCCTTGGGTTAGTGACTTTGTTGACTATTGGAAAGCCACCGATTCTCGTCGTGTGTATACTGGAGCATCGGTCGGTGGAAGTTGGGCATGGCAGCCCAAAAACGAATTTCATGTAAAAGCCGGAGCACGCGGGCTCACTTGGACAGGCGAAGCACCCGAAAGTATGACTGACTTTCGGGCTAAAATAGATACAGTAAGTCAACCTTTTGTTTCGCACGAAACCGGTCAGTGGTGCGTTTTCCCTAATTTCAATGAAATTCGTAAATATACCGGTGTAAACAAAGCTAAAAACTTTGAAATCTTCCGCGATATATTGAACGATAATCAGATGAGCGGGTTGAGTCATGAGTTTATGATGGCTTCGGGCAAGCTACAAGCTCTTTGTTACAAACACGAGATAGAGAAAACGCTACGTACTCCTGACTATGCAGGTTTCCAGTTATTGGCGCTCAACGACTATTCCGGGCAAGGTACGGCTTTGGTAGGCGTACTCGATGTCTTTTTTGAAGAGAAAGGATATATAGATGCTCCGGCATTTCGCCGTTTTTGCAGCCCTACCGTTCCGTTGGCCCGTATTCCTAAGTTTGTATATACCAGTGACGAGACTTTTCATGCGAATATAGAGGTTTCTCATTTTGGAAAGGCTCCGTTGCAGAAGGTTAAATCGACGTATGTTATTCGCGACCATTATGGCAAAGTATATGTCCGCGGTGTGATAAGTGTTCAAAATATCCCTGTCGGCAACCTTTGTGCATTGGGCAATGTAGAACTCAACTTGGCAGGTATCGACGCGCCTGTAAAGCTGAATCTGGAAGTGAGCATTGAAGGGACCGATGCCGCGAACGATTGGGACTTTTGGGTATATCCTGCCAAAGTGGAAATAGTCGAAGGCAATGTATATACTACCGACAGTCTGGACGAAAAAGCGATGTCCGTATTGAAAGAAGGAGGAAACGTATTGATTACTGCTGCCGGAAAAATTCAATATGGCAAGGAAGTAGTGCAGTATTTTACTCCTGTATTCTGGAACACTTCTTGGTTCAAAATGCGCCCTCCGCACACCACAGGTATCTATCTGAATGAATATCATCCGCTCTTTCGTGAATTCCCGACGGAGTTCCACAGTAATCTGCAATGGTGGGAACTACTCAATAGAACGCAAGTGATGCAGTTTACCAGTTTTCCTGCCGATTTCCAACCTACGATTCAGAGCATAGATACTTGGTTTATCAGTCGCAAGATAGGTGTGCTGTTTGAGGCCAAAGTATTAAGCGGTAAGCTGATAATGACTACTATGGATATTACTTCTCAACCTGACAAGCGAGTAGTGGCCCGTCAGATGCGCAAAACAATTTTG
The DNA here is from genome assembly GCA_945607605.1 of uncultured Bacteroides sp. Classification (GTDB taxonomy): domain Bacteria; phylum Bacteroidota; class Bacteroidia; order Bacteroidales; family Bacteroidaceae; genus Bacteroides. The sequence continues at coordinate 25,745 of CALYZE010000025.1, read as the reverse complement.
GATTATATGAATTCGGATGCTTTTCGCCCGACGATAGTTGTAGCTCCACAGCAAGTACAGGAGTTATTTACAAAAGTGGCGGGAGATGTAAAAACCTATACAAAAGATACACCGGACGAGCTGAAAACAAATAAAATATTTTAATGATTCTTTTCAATCATTATTCAACTGAACTTAATAATATTAAAATGAGAACTCTTTTTTTATCTCTTTTACTTTCTACTGTTGCCACTATGATTGGTGCCCAGAATACGATACAGACATATCAGCTGGCAGATGCGCCATGCTATAGTGATGAAAACGGATACGGCTATGACTTTGCCACCACACCGATTAAAGGTAGCAAAGCGCCTTACTTCTTTTCTGTCCGTGTGCCTGATGGTAATTATAAAGTAACTGTCCGTCTTGGCAGCAAGAAACATGCCGGAATAACCACTGTTCGTGGAGAATCACGGCGTCTTTTTATTGAAAATCAACCTACCAAGAAAGGACAATTTCTTGATGAAACATTCATTATTAATAAACGTAGCCCACGCATTACTGATACAGAATCTGTTCGTATCAAACCCCGCGAAGCCAAAAAACTGAATTGGGACGACAAACTGACACTCGAATTCAATGGTGATGCTCCGGTATGCGAAAGGATTACTATAGAACCTGCAGATGATTCTGTTGTCACTGTCTTCCTGTGTGGCAACAGTACTGTGGTCGACCAAGATAATGAACCTTGGGCAAGCTGGGGACAGATGATTCCCCGTTTTTTCAACTCCGAAGTAAGCATCGCCAATTATGCTGAGAGTGGTGAGAGTGCCAATTCTTTTCTAGCTGCCGGTCGTCTGAAGAAAGCTCTGTCACAAATGAAAGCCGGAGATTATGTGTTTATGGAGTTCGGTCACAACGACCAGAAGCAGAAAGGTCCCGGCAAAGGAGCTTATTATTCCTTCATGACTAGTCTGAAAACCTTCATTGATGAGGCTCGTGCCCGTGGTGCATATCCTGTGTTGGTGACTCCGACCCAGCGTCGTAGCTTCGACGATAACGGTCGCATTCGTGATACGCACGAGGACTTTCCCGAAGCCATGCGCTGGCTCTCCGCCAAAGAAAATGTTCCTTTGATTGACCTCAACGAAATGACCCGTACGTTGTATGAAGCTTTGGGAGTAGATAACTCCAAGCATGCCTTTGTTCATTACCCATCGGGTACATACCCCGGGCAAAATCGTGAATTGGCAGACAATACTCACTTCAACCCTTATGGTGCTTATGAAATTGCCAAGTGCGTCATCGAAGGGATGAAGAAAAACGTTCCCGCACTTGCTGCACATCTGAAAGCTACTCCAACATTCAATCCTGCACAGCCCGATGATGTGAATGCTTTCCATTGGAACGACTGCCCGTTTACAGAGATTGAGAAACCGGATGGTAATTAAAAAATGTTTAAACCATGCAACAACATCGACTTCTTTCCTGTTTCCTGTTGACGTTCTGTTTGATCACGCTGCAAGCTCAATCCCTAACTCCTCCTGCCGGCATTTTCCGCCTTGGCATAGGAGAGGGGAGGACGAGTCGCTGGCTTTCTGCTAATAAGGACATCCCTGGCATTACTTTCCACTGGAAGGCCTTACCCGATACTCGTGGCTTCATTCTTGAAGTCAATGTCACCGAAAAATGCAAAGCCGATACATTGTATTGGAGTTTTGGTGATTGTCAGCCCGATGTCGCCGTCAATGTATTCAGTATAGAAGGTCAGGCTTTCACTTGCTATTATGGTGAAAGTATGAAACTTCGCACGGTACATGGTATCCTTCCCGGTGATGATATCCGTCTAAGTAACGGAAATAAAAGCGATGATCCACAGATGCTCTACCACTCCGGCAAACGTACCGAGCGTCCTTTGCTTGTAGGGCGATACCCTCTTACATCAAACAACACCCTGTATTTTTGCTTTTACCAGCAGAATGTCAAAGCTGACTATAATTACTATATGTTACCATCTCTTTTTTATCAAATTTCAACGAAATGAAGCGATTCTTCTTTTTAATCAGTTTATCCATGGTTAGCTTTGGCTTGCAAGCTACTATCTATAATGTAAAGGATTTCGGTGCTAAAGCTGATGGGAGTGCTATAGACTCTCCCGCCATCAACCGTGCTATTGAAGCTGCTTCCCAATCAGGTGGTGGTACCGTATATATACCTGCCGGAGAATATGCTTGTTATTCCATTCGATTGAAAAGTCACATCCATCTTTATCTGGAACAGGGTGCCCGTTTGGTAGCTGCCTTCCCCGGAGAAAAGGGTGGATATGATGCTGCAGAAACCAATCTACATAACTCCTATCAGGATTTTGGTCATAGTCATTGGCAAAATTCCCTTATTTGGGGCATAGGGCTCGAAAATATTACCATCAGTGGTTTTGGGTTGATTTATGGCAAAGGATTGACAAGGGAGGAAAGTCGTTTGCCCGGTGTAGGTAATAAAGCTATCGCTTTAAAAGAGTGCAAGAATGTGACCATCAAAGATATCTCTATGCTTCATTGTGGACACTTTGCTCTGCTTGCTACAGGCATAGATCACCTCTCTCTGCTGAATTTGAAAGTAGATACCAACCGTGATGGTTTTGATATAGATTGTTGCCGCAACGTACGTATCAGTCAATGCACGGTCAATGCACCTTGGGATGATGCTATTGTGCTGAAGGCGTCTTACGCTCTGGGTCATTTTCAAGATACTGAGAATGTTACTATCAGTGATTGTCTTGTGAGTGGTTACGACAAAGGCAGTGTACTTGCCGCCACCTGGCAACTAGACGAACCCCAAGCTCCCGACCACGGTGGACGTACCGGACGAATCAAATTTGGTACTGAAAGTAGCGGTGGTTTCCGTAATATAGCTATCACTAACTGCATCTTCGAGCATTGCCGCGGATTGGCTTTGGAAACCGTAGATGGCGGACAGTTGGAAGATATTGTTATCAGCAACATCACGATGCGCAACATTGTGAATGCACCTATATTCCTTCGACTGGGAGCCCGTATGCGTAGTCCCGAAGGTACTCCTGTAGGCACAATGAAGCGCATTTTAATCAACAATGTCAATGTGTGGAATGCAGATAGTCGCTATGCTTCCATCATTAGCGGCGTGCCCGGGGCTTGTATTGAAGATGTGACCTTGAGTAATATTCACCTCTACTATAAAGGAGGATTTAGTGAAGAAGACGGCAAACGTACAGTACCCGAACAGGAAAAAGCCTATCCCGAACCGTGGATGTTCGGTACCATTCCTGCTAAAGGTTTTTATATTCGCCATGCAAAGAACATCACTTTAGACGGCGTTCGTTTCCATTACGAACAGCCGGACGGACGACCGCTTTTTGTGATGGAGGATGCAGAGGGAGTGGAGTTTGTAAATACGCTGAAAGAATAAGACGCACAAATCAACCCCAAACGATGCTGTTCCTAAATTTAAATGACTAACCTATTAGCCTCTGGCTTTCGATAGGTTATTTTTACTCATGTTTTTGTAGTTCTCTCTGTAATAAGATGTTACCTGCAATATAAGAAAGACTTGGAATATAACCTTTGTTTTAAGAATTGATAGGTAGAAAGAAACTTATGGATCATAAGGAAACCAACTTTTGTCCGGTAGCATGCTAGTATTAGAAGGCATATAAAGGCAAAAACAATAATAGAACTGCCAAAACAACAAGAGGTAGTTTGGGAGAATCTTCTTACTTTTGCAGCGTCAGTCATTGGCAACTTCATCATTCTGGGTATTTTATTTTAAAATCAAACTATTTAAAGCACATGAAAAAATTCTTTGCTCAATCAATCATTCTTTTATTTTTTGTCTTGTGTACGATAACGGCGAACGAATCTCTGCATGCAAAAAACTCTTCCTCTTCTTATGCATGCCGCTTTGCTGACTCTGAAATGGTACGCTTTCCGCAAGCTTATCAATTGGATCATGGCAAGCGCTTATTCTTTGGTTATGCACAAGGCGTGGGATGTTGCGCCATGTTGCAAGTCTGGAAAACCACAGGCGATCGCCGTTACTATGATTACGTAAAGCAATGGGCTGATTCATTGATTAATGAACAGGGAGAAATACATCTGTACGATATGGCAACTTATAACTTGGATTACATCAATTCAGGTAAAGTTTTATTTGACCTGTATCGGGAGACGAGTGACCCGCGATATAAGAAAGCGATGGACATGCTTGTCCGTCAGCTGAAAAACCAACCTCGTACATTGGAAGGCGGTTTCTGGCACAAATTGATCTATCAGCATCAGATGTGGCTGGATGGTTTGTACATGGCATCTCCGTTTATGGCACAATATGGTGCTGAATTCAATCAAACGGAATGGATAGACGAAGCCGTGAAACAATTTCTCCTTTGCCACAAGCATACTTATGATGCAAAAACTGGTTTGTATCATCATGCTTGGGACGAAAGCAAAAGTCAGCGTTGGGCTAATCCGAAGACAGGGCATTCGCCCAATTTTTGGGGACGTAGTATCGGCTGGTGGTTTATGGCTTTGGTAGATGCACTGGATTATATTCCGGAGAATCATCCGGGACGTACTGAAATGGTTGGTTATATCAAAGGATTGGCAGACGCATTGCCGAAATATCAGGATAAAGATGGTTTGTGGTATCAAGTAATTGATCAACCAACACGTAAAGGAAACTTTCCCGAGGCGTCAGTAACTACACAATGTATGTACGGTTATGCCAAAGCGGTAAACAAAGGATACATTGATGCTAAATATCGTGCAGTGGCGGAAAAAGCATTGCAAGGTTTGAAAGATAAACTACTCATTGAGAATTCGGATGGTACCCTGACTTTGACCCGTTGCTGTCAGGTAGGAGGTTTAGGTGGGAATCCGTATCGCGACGGTAGTTTTGAATATTATATAGGTGAAAAGATGCGGGATAACGACGCAAAAGCAACAGGCCCACTCATTATGGGATGTTTAGAACTGGAAAAATCTAACAAAGAATAATATGAAAAAACAAATTCTTCTTTTGATCGCTTCTTTGGCTACTGGAATGGTGTTTGCTCAAAGTACATCATGGCCGGAAGTGAAGATTGATGCAAAGCCCGCCGCTCGTTGGTGGTGGATGGGAAGTGCAGTAGATAAAGCTAATCTTACCCACAATCTGCAAGAATATGCTAAGGCTGGTATGGGGACTATGGAAATCACTCCCATTTATGGAGTACAAGGTAATGATGCTAATGATATCTCGTTTCTTTCTCCGCAGTGGATGGAAATGCTTCGCCACACAGAAAGTGAAGCTGCACGCCTCGGTATGAAAATCGATATGAATGCCGGAACGGGTTGGCCTTTTGGCGGTCCCGAAGTGTCAATAAAAGATGCTGCCTGCAAACTCTTAATCAGCGAATATACATTGAAAGGTGGAGAGAGACTCAAAGAGAAGATTCTGGTACCGGATGAAAAACAGCGCCCTTATGCCCGACTGAGCCGTTTGATGGCTTACAATATCTTATCAGCGGGGGGGAAGAAAGAACTGCGTTGTATCGACTTGACTTCACTGGTAAAAGATGATATGTTGCAATGGAAAGCTCCAAAAGGCAAGTGGCGTATTATTGCTGCTTTTGTTGGGAAAACCTTTCAACAAGTGAAACGTGCTGCTCCTGGGGGTGAAGGTTATGTGATGAATCATTTTTCAAAAGAAGCTGTGGCTAATTACTTGGGACGCTTTGAACGTGCATTTTCCACTGATACTCCCTATCCCAATAACTTCTTTAATGATTCTTACGAAGTCTACGGTGGTGACTGGACAGACGATTTGTTCGACCAATTCGCTGTCCGTCGTGGTTATAAATTGGAAGAATGTTTACCCGAATTTCTGGATGAAGGTGAACGCACTGATGCTACTCGTCGTCTAATCAGTGATTACCGTGAAACTCTTGCCGAACTACTTCAGGAAAACTTTACTAGCCAATGGACAGGCTGGGCTAATAAACATGGTTCGAGGACGCGCAACCAAGGGCATGGATCACCTGGTAACTTGATAGATATTTATGCTTCTGTAGATGTACCCGAATGTGAAGGATACGGTTTGTCGAATTTTGACATTCGTGGCCTGCGAAAGGACTCTATCACACGTCCTAATGACTCAGATCTTTCCATGTTGAAGTATGCATCTTCCGGAGCACATATTGCTGGAAAACCTTATACTTCTTCGGAGACATTTACCTGGTTGACGGAACATTTCCGTACTTCTTTGTCACAATGCAAACCGGATATCGACCTCTTGTTCGTGTCGGGTGTCAATCATACGTATTTTCATGGTATTACCTATTCTCCTGTTGAAGCTGCCTGGCCGGGGTGGAAATTTTATGCAACTGTAGATATGAGTCCGACAAACAGTATCTGGAGAGATGCGCCTGCTTTCTTTAATTACATTACTCGCTGCCAAAGTTTCTTGCAAATGGGACAGCCTGATAATGATTTTTTGGTTTATTTGCCGGTTTATGATATGTGGCATGAACAGAATGGTCGTCTGCTGATGTTTGATATTCATAGTATGGCAAAACGTGCTCCAGGTTTTATAGAGGTAGTACATCGCATTAATGATGCCGGCTATGATATGGACTATATTTCTGATAACTTTATTCGTACAGCTCAATGTCGCAACGGGAAGATTGTGACTTCGGGAGGTGTCGCTTATAAAGCAATGGTTATTCCCGGGGCAAGATTGATGCCGGAGGATGTGCTTGCTAAACTGCAAACTTTGGCGGAACAAGGTGCAACGATTGTATTTCTTGACCAATACCCCGAAGATGTGCCGGGTGGTGCTTCATTGATGGAACGCCGTGCTGCATTCCAAAAGACACTGGTGCAGATTAAGAATCAAAAGGAACGCATTCTTTTCGGAACAAACTATGCTACCACATTGGCACAAACTCCTGCTACTCCCGAAGCGATGAAAACGACTTTTGACTTAAGCTGCATCCGCCGCTCAAATACTGATGGATATCATTACTTCATTTCGGCATTGACGGACAAAGATACTGAGGGGTGGGTGCCTCTGGCTGTATCTGCCCGTTCGGCTATGCTTTTCAATCCGATGAACGGAACATCAGGTAAGGCTCGTTTGCGTCAGAAGGATGGTAAAACGGAAGTATTCTTGCAACTAACTTCGGGAGAATCAATAATTCTGAAAACATATACGGAGGCAAATGTACAAGCTGAAGATTGGAAATACTATTCGCCGATTTGTGAGGGCAAATCAGGTACCTTATGCGAAACATTTGCACAAAAATGGGATTTCCGTTTTATAGAAAGTGCTCCGGCTGTAAAAAATGTTCCCGAATCCGTCTCTCTTGGTTCATGGACTGATTTGTCTTTCGATGGAGCTACCACTACGATGGGAACGGCTTGCTATACAACGACCTTCCATGTAGAGGATTCTGCTTCCGCAGAAAACTGGATGCTTTCTTTGGGTGATGTTCGTGAAAGTGCACGTGTTCGTATCAATGGTAAGGAAGTTGCCACGCTTTGGGCTGTTCCTTACCAGTGTATGGTCGGTCAATACCTGCGTCCCGGCAAAAATATTTTAGAAGTGGAGGTAACCAATCTGCCTGCTAATCGCATTGCCGATATGGATCGTCGTGGCGAAGTATGGCGTATTTTCAAGAATGTCAATATTGCAGCATTGGGTTCGAGTAACACAAATGGTACCTATGCTGGTTGGGGTCCCATGTCAAGTGGATTACTTGGTCCGGTGAAAATGATGCCGATGAAGAGTTTGAAGTAAGAAAGTTATTATATATCAGAGTTCTAGATATAACTATAATGAAAAAATACATTTATACGTTGGTAATGCTCTGTCTTTCTGTTTATGCATTGTATGCTCAAGATCCGCTAGAAAGACATTATTATTGGGAAATTCTAAATCCCAAGCATGAATCTAAACCGCCGGTTGAAGGATTTGCCCAAGAACGAGTCGTAGAAAAATTAAATCGCGGGCTTACGGTTGTTCCCTCACAAGATGGAAAATCCGTTTATTTAAGTTGGCGCTTGCTTGCCTCTGATGCTCCAACAACAGGTTTTCATGTGTATCGGAAAGCGGACGGTAAAGTTCGTCGCCTCTCCTCCAAACCCATTTCCCGGACTTGTGATTTTGTAGATGCTACTCCTGCTGAGCAAGCTTCTTATTGGGTGGAAGCAATTGTGAAAGGACAGAAACCTACTGCTTCGGACAAAAAGGAAGTGATACTTCCCGATTTAAAACAATATACATCCATTCGTCTGCACGACGGAGTAAAAGCCGGTAAGATAGCTCTTGCCGATTTGAATGGTGACGGTACTTATGACTATATCATCCGTACTCCCGAAAGCAATGTAGACCCCGGTATGCCGGGCGACACTACCGGAAAAACGTTCAAAATCTCTGCTTATCTGAGTGATGGCACTTATCTGTGGACTTACGATATGGGTCCCGGCATTGAACCTGGCATCTGGTATTCTCCTTTTATTGTTTACGATTTTGACGGTGACGGGAAAGCGGAAGTAGCTATCAAGACAGCTGGGGATGATTATATAAAAAATGATAAAGGTCGTGTTTGTGGCGGCAGTGAATATCTCTCCGTACTTGATGGCATGACCGGGAAGCAGATAGACCGTGTGGACTGGCCCGAACGTAACGACCGTTACGGTAACCTTATACGTCAGAATCGTAATCAGATGGGTGTTGCCTATTTGGATGGAAAGACTCCTTATATTCTGTCGGCACGCGGCACATACAAACTAATGGTTGTAGATGCCTGGATGCTGAAAGATGGCAAACTGCAACGGGCCTGGCGTTGGGACGGTGACGAAGAGAATCCGCTTGTCCGCAGCATGGGTGCTCATAGCATGGTGGCGGCAGATGTCGATGGTGACGGACGCGACGAAGTCATGTTAGGCTCTTGTACCCTCGATGATAATGGTACTCTGCTGTGGTCTTCCGGTTTAGGACATAGCGATAAGTCCTACCTTTGCAAATTGCGTCCCGATATGGAAGGCATGCAAGTTTTTATGGTTAGTGAGCCCAAGAATGAAGATGGTCGTGGTGTTTCTGTAGTAGATGCCAAAACCGGAAAACTAATTTGGGGCATCGGACAAACCACCTTCCATGTAGGCGATGGTATGGTTGCTGATTTTGATTCTGCTCACCCCGGTTTGGAATGTTTTGCCAGCGAGGATCGCAAAGGTGGTAGTACTGATAAATATCTTCTGACATCTGATGGAAAGAAACTGAACGTCGCCAATGAAGAAGTTCCCGGTTGTCGTAACTGGATTTGGTGGGATGCCGACCTATTACGTGAAACTTTCAAAGGAGATGATAATCGTTGGGGCGCAAGTTCTTCTTCCAACGGTCGCCAACAAAGTGTTTGGAAATGGAGGGGTGAAGTTTTGACTGAAGGTATAGAAGGAGATATTCTCATGATAGCAGACATGGAAGGTGATTGGCGCGAAGAATTGATCACTGCTTTACCGGGAGAATTACGTATATATCGTACTAATAGTCCTGCTCGTGACCGTCGTGTAACGTTGATGCAAGATCCATTATATCGTAGCTATGTAGCTCATCGTAGTATGGGATATCCGCAGGCACCGGTGCCATCGTATTATTTAGGCGAGTAATTTGTTTTTACCTTGATGTAAAAAGGTACCAAAATAAAAGATTAAGATTAAACTTACAAGGTTACTCTGCTGATATCAGAAGAGGGCGAAGTTACTGCTCGCTTCTCTCATTAGGTATCTTCTGATACGACCTGTGCTTGGTGCTCATATAGTGGCAGAAGAGTTTTCGAGGTGAATAACTGGAATGATTATTGGAGTAGCTAATTTAAGATAGTAATGCAGCATCGAATATATAAATTCTATAAGAAAATTTGAAATGACTAAACAATTGTATGTAATTGCAGCCATTTGCTTGTGGTTGCTTAGTGCTTGCCAGCCTGCAACGGAGTATAAATATGAAGAGCTATACAGTAATCTGCCTTTTGAGATGCCTCGGGTAGAAGCTCCTGTATTTCCGAACCGTAGTGTGAATTTGAAAGATTTCGGAGCTATCGGTAATGGAGAAGAACTTTGTACTGAGGCTTTTGCTAAAGCTATCAATTCTCTATCGGAGCAGGGTGGGGGACATTTGATTGTCCCTGCCGGAGTTTGGTTTACTGGACCAATCGTTCTGAAAAGCAATATTGATCTGCATTTGAAGAAAGGTTCCATTATTCTCTTTTCTCCGAATGTTGATCTCTATCCTTTAGTTGAAACAGTTTTTGAAGGACTTGATACTCGTCGTTGCCAATCTCCTATATCCGGCCGTAATCTGGAGAATGTGGCCATCACTGGGGACGGTGTTATTGATGGAAACGGCCATTACTGGCGTCCTCTGAAACGTGAAAAGGTGACGGAAAGTGAGTGGAATAAATCTATAGCTCGTGGTGGAGTTTATAAACGTCCTACTTACTGGTTCCCTTATCCCGAAACGCTGAAAGGAGATACCATTAGTAATATGAATGTGCCTCAAACATTGGAAACAGAAGAAGAATGGAGAAGCGTCCGTCATTTTCTTCGTCCAGTGATGGTGAGCCTCATTGAGTGTAAGAACGTTTGGTTGCAGGGTGTTATCTTTCAAAACTCTCCAGCATGGAATCTGCATCCGCTGATGTGCGAAAATGTGCTGATTGAAGGAGTACAAGTACGAAATCCAAGCTACGCCCAAAATGGTGACGGGCTAGATTTAGAGTCTTGCAAAAATGCACTGATTGTAAATTCGACTTTCGATGTAGGCGATGATGGTATCTGTCTAAAGAGTGGAAAGGATGAAGATGGTCGCCGCCGCGGGCGTAGATGTGAAAATATCGTAGTAGATGGTTGCACTGTATTCAAAGGGCATGGAGGATTTGTAGTAGGGAGCGAAATGAGTGGTGGCGTACGCAACGTCTCAGTCAGTAACTGTCAGTTTTTAGGTACCGACGTCGGTTTACGTTTTAAAAGTAAACGTGGGCGCGGGGGGATTGTAGAAAATATTTGGATCACCAATATTTCCATGATGGATATCCCAACGGAACCAATCACTTTCAATCTTTATTATGGTGGAAAATCTGCTGTAGAAGTTCTTGAAAGTGGAGAGACGGTTCCGGCAGAAGTAGAGCCTATGCCTGTTGACGAAACTACTCCTTGTTTCCGCAATATCCATGTGACAAAAATGGTATGTGCCGGTGCTCGTCGTGCGCTATTCTTTAATGGTATTCCCGAAATGCCAATTGATGGCATTGTGCTGGAAGACATTGATATCACTTCTAAGTTGGGAGCTGAATTTATCTATAGTAAGAACATCAGCATGAAGAATGTGAATATCCGTAATTCGGAAGGAGAGAAGATAGTAACTCGATTCTGTGAAGGGGTGGAGTAAACTGGATGTTGTTGATTGAATTGTTGAGACAGATTATCAAATATAATACACTTTCAGTCAAATTAGTTACCAAAAATAGGGGAGTAATCCCCTATTTTTGTATCGTCGAATAGTGACTAAAAACTAATTACCATGAAACAATGCTTTTTTGCAGTCGACCTGGGAGCAACCAGTGGTCGTACAATATTGGGAACTTTTACTCCGAATGGTTTGGAATTAGAGGAGGTGAACCGCTTCCCTAACCAGCTAATTGAAACAGGAGGACATTTTTACTGGGATATTTATGAACTCTATCGCAACATCATCGAGGGGCTGAAACGTGCTGCCCAGAAAGAAGACGTGCTGATTACCTCTATCGGTATCGATACATGGGGAGTGGATTTTATATGTGTAGGCAAGGACGGTACTTTTCTTCGCCAACCTTATGCTTATCGCGATCCGCATACTGATGGTGCACCCGAAGCCTTCTTCGCACGTGTTCCCCGTAGGCAGGTTTACGAATGGACTGGAATCCAAGTAATGAACTTTAATTCTTTGTTTCAACTCGATACGTTGCGCCGTAATCACGACAGTGCATTGGCAGCAGCCGATAAAATACTTTTCATGCCCGATGCTTTGAGTTACATGCTGACTGGTGAAAAGGTTACAGAATATACTATTGCTACTACGGCCCAGTTGGTTAATGCAAATACTCGTAAACTTGAGGACGCATTACTCCAGGAAATCGGACTGACGAAAGCTAATTTTGGTCGTTTTGTCTATCCCGGCGAAAGTATTGGAGTATTGACAGAAGAAGTACAACGTATCACCGGGCTTGGTGCTATCCCTGTGATAGCTGTGGCTGGACATGATACTGCTTCGGCTGTAGCTGCTGTACCTGCCATGAATCGCAACTTTGCTTATCTAAGCAGTGGCACTTGGTCTTTGATGGGTGTTGAAACTGATACTCCCATTATTAATAAAGAGACCGAGGCCCTGAACTTTACCAACGAAGGTGGTGTGGAAGGTACCATCCGTTTGCTTAAAAACATCTGCGGCATGTGGTTGTTGGAACGCTGTCGTGCCGACTGGGGCGAAACATCTTATTCGGAACTGATTGCAGAGGCAAATGTTTGTGAAGCTTTCCGCAGTTTAATTAATCCGGATGATGCTATGTTTGCCAATCCTGTTAATATGGAGCAATCTATTAAAACCTATTGCACGCTTCATCACCAGCCTGTTCCCGTAACTCGTGGCCAGATTGTACGCTGTATCTTCGAAAGTCTTGCTTTGCGTTACCGTCAGGTGTTGGATAATCTTCGTAGTCTGTCTCCCCGCCCAGTAGAGGCTTTGCACGTTATTGGTGGTGGAAGCCGTAATGATTTGTTAAACCAGTGGACAGCCAATGCAGTAAATATTCCTGTTGTTGCGGGTCCATCAGAAGCTACGGCTATCGGCAATGTTATGATTCAGGCACTGGCAGCCGATGTAGCCAAAGATGTAACATCAATGCGTCAGCTCATCAACCGCTCTATCTCGTTGAAGACTTTTCAACCCCAGGATATGGAAGTGTGGGATGCAGCTTATTTGCATTTTAAGCAAATGACAAGTAATAATTGATATATAAATAATATATAACTGATATCTTATAACTTAATAATTTTTTATTATGAAAGAAGAATTGATTTTAAAGGCCTATGAAGTTGCTAAAGAGCGTTATGCCGCTATTGGTATTGATGTAGATAAGGCAATGGATGCCTTGCAAAAAATTTCTCTCTCCATGCACTGCTGGCAGGCAGATGACGTAGCTGGTTTCGAGGCACAAGGTTCTCTGACCGGAGGTATTCAAGCTACAGGTAACTATCCGGGGAAAGCTCGTAATATGGAAGAACTGCGTCAGGACGTACTGAAAGCTGCTTCTTTCATTCCCGGTACACACCGTTTGAACTTGCATGAGATCTATGGTGACTTTGGAGGAAAATTTGTTGACCGCGACCAGGTAGAGCCTGCACACTTTGAAAGCTGGATGCAATGGGCTGCCGAAAATAATATGAAGTTGGATTTCAACTCAACTTCTTTTTCTCATGCAAAGAGTGGTGACCTGTCTCTATCAAATCCCGACAAAGGCATCCGTGACTTTTGGGTAGAACATACTATTCGTTGCCGTGCCATTGCCGAAGAAATGGGTAAACGCCAAGGTGATCCTTGTATCATGAACCTTTGGGTACACGATGGTAGCAAGGACATCACGGTAAATCGCATGAAGTATCGTGAATTGCTGAAAGATTCTCTTGATCGCATCTTTGAAAAAGAATACAAGAATATGCGCGACTGTGTAGAGTCTAAAGTATTTGGTATTGGACTAGAAAGTTATACAGTAGGTTCTAATGACTTTTACATTGGCTATGGAGTAAGCCGTAACAAGATTGTTACGTTGGATACCGGTCACTTCCATCCAACTGAAAGTGTTGCCGACAAGTTATCTTCACTGCTGCTTTTCATTCCTGAAATTATGTTGCACGTTAGCCGGCCGGTACGTTGGGATAGCGACCACGTAACTATAATGAACGACGATACTTTGGATTTGTGTAAGGAGATTGTTCGTTGCGATGCATTGGATCGTGTACATATTGGTCTGGATTACTTCGATGCAAGTATTAATCGTATCGGTGCGTACGTTATTGGTAGCCGTGCTACTCAAAAATGTATGATGCAAGCATTACTCGAACCACTTACTCAATTGCGTCAATATGAGGCAAATAATCAAGGTTTCGAACGTCTTGCATTGCTCGAAGAATCAAAATCTCTACCTTGGAATGCCGTTTGGGATATGTTCTGCTTGAAGAATAATGTTCCTGTAGGCGAAGCATTCATTGCAGAAATTCAGAAGTACGAAGCGGAAGTTACTTCCAAGCGATAAAAAAGTGATTAATGGTTAGTGATAAGTGATTTGTTTGTAACTTCGTGTTGTGATAATCGAAACACTAGTCACTAACCATTAGATATTAAATATTAATCATTAATCATTGATACCGTGAACACACTAATAGGATTATTAATCATAGCCATCGGCAGTTTCGGACAAAGCAGTTCATATGTGCCAATTAAAAAAGTGAAAAATTGGTCTTGGGAAAGCTTTTGGCTCGTACAGGGTATTTTTGCTTGGCTAATTTTTCCGTTATTAGGAGCTTTGCTTGCTATTCCTGCCGGCAGTAATCTGATAGAACTTTGGAACTCGGGCGGTGCAATGCCTTCTATGATCTATGGTGTACTCTGGGGAGTAGGAGGTTTAACATTCGGACTCAGTATGCGTTATCTGGGTGTTGCTCTCGGACAAAGTATCGCTTTGGGTACTTGTGCAGGTTTTGGAACTCTCTTCCCTGCACTCTTTGCCGGAAAAGATTTGTTCCATGGTGACGGCTTGATGTTGCTCATCGGGGTATGTATCACTTTGGCAGGTATCGCTGTTATCGGTTATGCCGGTGGTTTACGCTCCAAGAATATGAGTGAAGAAGAGAAAAAAGCGGCTGTGAAAGATTTCGCTTTAACCAAAGGTTTGTTAGTTGCTCTACTTGCAGGTGTGATGAGCGCATGCTTCGCTCTCGGATTAGATGCTGGTACGCCAATTAAGGAAGCTGCACTAGCAGGAGGCGTCGCTCCGCTGTATGCCGGACTTCCAGTTATCTTTCTCGTTACTTTGGGTGGTTTCTTTACGAATGCAGTTTATTGCATTCAGCAAAATAGTAAGAATAAGACAGGTAAGGAGTATTTTTCTATCAAAGGCAATGTATTTGTTAACAACCTGTTGTTTTGCGCTCTTGCGGGGGTATTGTGGTATTCGCAATTCTTCGGTCTTGAAATGGGGAAGAGTTTCCTTGCGGACAGTCCTATACTTATTGCTTTTTCCTGGAGTATCCTGATGTCGTTAAATGTAACGTTCAGTAATGTCTGGGGTATGCTGTTGAAAGAGTGGAAAGGCTGTGGTTCAAAAACTATTAGTATACTGATTCTCGGATTAGCAGTGCTGATTGCTTCAATTATTGTAGTTGCGATGGCGCAGAATTAACACAATTCATGCCTCTTGTTCCTCTAAAAGAAAATACTTTTGTAAAATGCTATTATAACAAAACTATTCCCCTCCCTCTTTAGGGAAGCGAGGATGGGAAAAATTAATTTATATGGAATCAATATTAAACAATCGTCCAGCATTGGCTACTGAAGTAAATAAGGTGGCCGAAGTTGCAGGTTATCTTTGGCAGAAAGGCTGGGCCGAGCGTAACGGTGGAAACATCACCGTGAATGTGACTGAATATGTAGACGACGCTATCAAGGGTATGCCTGCTATTAGTGAAGTAAAACCTATTGGTACTACTTTACCTTATTTGAAGGGTTGTTATTTTTATTGCAAAGGGACCAATAAACGTATGCGTGACCTTGCTCGTTGGCCGATGGAAAACGGTTCAGTTATTCGTATTCTTGATGATTGTGCAAGTTACGTCATTATAGCTGATCAACCGGTATTACCAACTTCTGAACTTCCTTCCCATCTCAGTGTACACAATCGTCTTATTGAACAAGGGTCTCCTTATAAAGCATCTGTACATACACATCCTATCGAACTGATTGCTATGACTCACAACAAAAAGTTTTTGGAAAAAGACGTAGCATCCAATCTGCTTTGGAGTATGATACCTGAGACAAAGGCATTTTGTCCACGTGGTTTGGGAATCATTCCATATAAACTCCCAAGCTCTGTAGAGCTGGCTGAAGCTACGATTCATGAACTAGCTGAGTACGATGTCGTAATGTGGGAGAAACATGGCGTATTTGCCGTTGACACGGATGCGATGACTGCCTTTGACCAAGTGGATGTCCTCAATAAATCGGCATTGATTTACATTGCTGCCCGAAACATGGGTTTTGAACCAGATGGAATGAGTCAGGTTCAGATGAATGAAATGTCTGTAGCCTTTAATTTACCTAAATAAGCGAACGTATAATATGTATAGAATGATATTGAATGAGACCTCTTACTTCGGGGCAGGGTGTCGTGAGACTATAGCTGTAGAAGCTGCTCGTAGAGGTTTTAAAAAAGCTTTCTTTGTAACAGACCAAGACTTGCTACGTTTTAAAGTAGCGGATAAAGTAATTGAAGTCTTTGAGAAAAATAAAATTCCTTATGAACTCTTCAGTGATGTAAAAGCAAACCCTACCATTGCTAATGTTCAACATGGTGTTGAAGCTTTTAAGGCTTCTGGCGCCGACTTTATTGTGGCATTGGGTGGTGGCTCTTCTATTGATACGGCTAAAGGTATCGGTATTGTTGTCAATAATCCTGATTTTGCAGATATAAAATCATTGGAAGGAGTAGCGAATACCCGTAACAAGGCAGTTCCTACCTTTGCTTTGCCTACTACTGCAGGGACTGCAGCTGAAGTAACGATCAATTATGTTATCATCGACGAGGATGCCAAGAAAAAAATGGTATGTGTGGATCCAAACGATATTCCAGCAGTGGCAATTGTAGATCCTGAATTAATGTATTCGATGCCAAAAGGGTTGACTGCCGCAACTGGTATGGACGCTTTGACACATGCTATTGAAAGTTATATTACTCCGGGTGCATGGGCGATGTCTGATATGTTTGAATTAAAAGCTATCGAAATGATTGCGGCCAATCTGAAAGCAGCTGTCGATAATGGTAATGATACTGTAGCACGTGAAGCAATGTCTCAAGCTCAGTACATTGCAGGTATGGGATTTAGTAATGTAGGTTTAGGCATTGTACACTCTATGGCTCATCCTTTGGGAGCTCATTATGACACTCCACATGGCGTCGCGAATGCCTTGCTTCTACCTTATGTTATGGAATATAATGCAAAATCTCTAGCCGCTCCCAAATATATGTCTATAGCTAAGGCTATGGGAGTAAATACGGATGGTATGAGCGAAAATGAAGGTGTGCGTGCCGCCGTTGAGGCAGTGAAACAACTTTCATTGAGTATTGGCATTCCTCAGAAATTACATGAAATCAATGTTAGGGAAGAAGATTTGCACCAGCTTGCTATAGATGCTTTCAATGATGTATGTACCGGTGGAAATCCTCGCTCCACTTCTGTCGAAGATATTGAAGCATTGTATCGTAAAGCATTTTA
Source organism: uncultured Bacteroides sp. (assembly GCA_945607605.1). Lineage (GTDB taxonomy): Bacteria > Bacteroidota > Bacteroidia > Bacteroidales > Bacteroidaceae > Bacteroides. The sequence goes on along the minus strand of CALYZE010000025.1, from coordinate 8,172 downwards.
ATTCATCATTTAAAACGTTATCATGAAAAAAATAGTTAGTTTTTGTATGTTGTTGTTGGCTACTGCTACCCTTTCTGCACAAGTTGAATTGAAAACGGCTGCTCAGGCGAACCTCTCTGCTGCAAAGGTTGCGACAAAAATAGCTGATCGTATTTTGGGTACTACTACATACGAATTCGAGAATACAAAGACAGGCGAAATTTACAAATCAGTGAAGAATCTACCCTTGGATATGAATGTACGGGTAGCTTGCAAATACAACAACTGGCATTATACCAATGGTGTGACTCATATTGCTTTAATGGAACTGGCAAATAAGACTGGCGAAAAGAAATACGATGATTATGTTCTTAAAAATATGAACTTTGTATTTAATGAAGGCAATCTAGATTTTTTCAAGAAACAGTATGACCAGTCTATGAAAGAAGAAGGATGGCATGGAGTTCGTAAACTGAGTTGGCATATGATTTTCCGTGGTAAGCGCTTGGATGATAATGGTCCAATGGGTGCTTCTCTGATTGATTTGCAAATGAAACAGCCTAAAAAAGCTTTTTTGAATTATATCAATGAAACAGCGGATCATCTGAAGTATGCAGAGCCTCGTCTAGAAGATGGGACGATTGCTCGTATATGGCCTCACGTTAATACTATCTGGGCTGATGATGCATTCATGGCAATTTCTTTCTTAGCACGTATGGGCAAGATGACGGGTGATACCAAGTATATAGACGATGCTGCCAATCAGGTCATTAATTATCACAAATATCTTTGGTGTCCTGAAAAGAATATTTTTTATCACTGTTATCATACGGACAACAAGGAACATGGCGTTGCTTATTGGAGTCGTGCGAATGGTTGGGTTTTCATGGCTACTGCTGATCTGTTAGATGTGATGCCTGAAAATCATCCTTTACGTGCAGAAGTGTTAGAGTGCTTCAAACGCCAATGTAGTGGTGTAGCACGGTATCAGGGTAAAAATGGCCTTTGGCACCAACTACTTGATAAAGAAGATTCTTATGAAGAAATCACTGGTACCTCTATGTTTGTCTTTGGCATCGCTCGTGGCGTAAAACATGGATGGTTGCATCCTGACTTTATCTACGTGGCAGAACAAGGGTTGAAAGGTATGCTGAGCAAGGTTTCAGAAAATGGTGATGTTACCACTATTTGTGTGGGTACAGGTATTATGCCTTCTACTGCTTATTATTACAATCGTCCTACTCAGGTGAATGATCCGATGGGTGAAGGTCCTGTGCTTCGTGCTTTGATTGAGATGATGGATGCACCGAAATATACGGAGATTAAAGCAGAAGAACAATATGATAAAATTGTCTTTTCCAAGAAATAAATAAGGATATATACTTTTGAGGAGAATAAATTAACATCCTTATTTAATCTGGGTTTTTCTAAAATTTATCCGCTCTGCGATTCGCCTATCTACTGTTTCTCATAAGGGAGAAGGAGAGGGAGAAATGGCAGAGCGGATGTTCTTGTGACGGGTAGACCAACATCTTTAGTTTCTTTCTTTCCTTATTATTCATAAATAATTCTTATTTTTGTCCCGGAACATCATGAAGGACGAGTGTTATGACTAAGGATTATAATGATTTGGGAGTGGAATTTAAGTATCTTATTGTGAATGACAAAGACCAGAAATATGGTCTGTGGGTGAACACTGTAGGTTATCAATCTATTCAACCAAATACTCCCTATCCCTTAAAGGACCATCCTTCCGGTTATTTCTTTAATGCTCAGAAAGGGCGCATCTTACGTGAATATCAACTTGTCTATATTACCAAAGGTAGAGGGTTATTTACTTCGGAGACGACTCCTGAAAAGCAGGTGTGCAAAGGGCGATTGATGGTTCTTTTTCCCGGGCAATGGCATACATATCATCCCTATCAGCAGACCGGATGGAATGAATATTACATAGGTTTTGAGGGGTCTGTAATTGATGGTTTAGTAAAAAACGGTTTCCTGTCAAAGGAGAATCAAATACTTGAAGTAGGCCTGAATGAAGAACTTGTTTCTCTCTTCTCCCGTGCTTTAGAGATTGCAGAAGCTGACAAAATCTCCTCGCAACAATATCTTGCAGGCATCGTATTGCACATGGTAGGTATGGTTCTTTCTATATCTAAAAATAAAATATTTGAAGTAGGTGATGTTGATCAAAAAATAGAACAGGCCAAAATCATTATGAATGAAAATGTTTTTAAAGATATTGATCCGGAAGAATTGGCCATGAAATTGAATATCAGCTACTCTTGGTTTCGTAAAGTCTTTAAAGATTATACCGGTTATGCTCCTGCAAAATATTTTCAAGAATTGAAGTTGCGCAAAGCAAAACAATTGCTAGTAGGAACTTCACAATCAGTAAAGGAAATCTCTTTTATGCTTGACTATAAATCTACCGAACATTTCTTTTCCTTATTTAAAAAACGCACAGGCTTTACTCCCTTGGAATATCGTTCTTTTGGTAGAGAAACTAATATTGAAGAAAAGTTTGATTGATATATAACACTAGATAACTATGTTAATACACTGTTCAAAGAGATAGCTAATGAACGAAAGGTTTATTAGCTATTTCTTTGGATATTCTTCTGTAGTGAAAAGATTCTTTAAAATCTGAAGGAAAATCAAAAAAAATAGTATTTCGGTCAAAAGAGGTATAATGCCTCGTTGAAAGACTGTCTACATTTGCATCCCATAAGTTCTGTGTTCGATAACAGCTAGACTTGAATTTATTTATTAATCAAATATATATTTAATAATCTATGAGAATTTTACACAAAAATCTCTGCCTATTAATGCTCCTATTAATAGGTTGTCCTCTCAGTATTCTTGCTCAGGATAAAATGGTTACTGGTACAGTCCGTGATGCAATTGACGTGGTGATCGGTGCTTCTGTTACGATGAAAGGTAATACTTCTGTCGGTACTATTACCGATATCGACGGCAATTTCACTCTTTCTGTACCGACTTCTGCCAAGGAGTTGGAGATTTCATTTATTGGGTATGATAATCAGACTATAGCCATTGGTAACAAGACTCATTTTGACGTTACGCTGAAAGAATCTTCAGTAATGTTGGAAGAAGTAGTTGCAATTGGTTATGCAAAAGTTAAACGTAAAGACTTGACGGGAGCTACTTCTTCGGTATCTTCGGGTGAGTTAGCTGCTGTACCAGCTATGACTGCTGCACAAGCTTTGCAGGGTAAGGCTGCCGGTGTAAATATTGTGACTAAAAGTGGTGCTCCAGGTGCTGGTGCTAATATCACAGTTCGTGGAGGTACATCAATTACACAGAGCACGGAACCTCTTTACATTGTTGACGGCTTTGAAATGAGTGATGCTCTTAGCAATATTGATGTTGCTGATATTGAAAGTATTGATATATTGAAAGATGCTTCCTCTACAGCTATTTATGGTGCTCGTGGTTCCAATGGTATTGTTCTGATTACTACAAAATCAGGAAAGAAAGGTAAAACACAAGTTAATTATAATACTTTTTTCTCTTTTGATGTGCTTAGCAAAAAATTAGATGTAATGTCTAATGCGGAAGATTTTGTGAAATATCAATATGAAATGGCTGTATTACAAGGTGGAACAACAAACTTTAGTACTGTATTTGATAACGTTGCTTCTGACGCATCAGACTTCTATACAGGGGCTTATGCTCGTATGTCAGATCGATATGCAGGTGCGCAAACACTCGACTGGCAGGATGAAGTATTTGGTAGCTCAGCTTTGACTCAAAACCATAATGTGAATGTATCTACCGGAACAGATAAAACACAGGTAATGTTAAGCTACAACTATAGTGGTCAAGATGGACTTTTGGCTAATCATGGTGTAAACAAGAGCTCTTTCCGTGCGAAGGTCAATTCAGAGCTTTGGAAAGGTGTTCGTTTGGATGTAAATACAATGTTCTCTTACAAAAAGACCTTGGGAGGCGGTGCTTACTCCGGAATGAAAAGTGTGCTTTTGCAGCCGATCATTGGCGGTACAAAATACACTTTGGATGAATTGTTAAACACTCAGACCTATCCGGATTTATCCGGATTGGATACCAGTTACGACACGGCTAATCCAATTATAGCTAACAATGCTACCACCTCTCAAAAGCGTTCTCGTTTGTATACTATTAATGCAGGTGTTGAATTAGATTTATTAAAAAACCTTACTTGGCGTACGGCAGGTAGCTACACTTGGTCTAATAGTAAAGATACGTCCTTTGCAGATGAAAATTCAACTGCCTATATTATGGATGCTGCAAATACCGGCATCAATGGTACTATTAACAATGGAGAATCTTTCAAGTGGCAAATTACCAACACTTTGAATTATAATCAAACATTTGCAAATAAGCATAAGTTAGGAGTTCTTTTGGGACATGAGGTTACTTATTCTGAATCGGAGGGTAATAAGCTTTCTTTGGTGAAATTCCCATATCCTAATTTCGGTTTGGATAATATTGATCAAGCTACGGTGAAAGATAAATCTGTAAGCCACTCCCGTAATGGTATTGTTTCTGCTTTTGCCCGTGTAAATTATACTTTTGATGAACGTTATTTACTGACGGCTACTGTTCGTGGTGACGGTTCTTCCAAGTTTGCCAAAGGCAATAAATGGGGCATTTTCCCTTCTGTTTCGGGCGCATGGCGTATTTCAGAAGAAAATTTCTGGAAAGAAAACGCCCTCTCAAATACGGTTAATAATTTGAAGTTGCGTGTGGGCTATGGTACAACTGGTAACTGTAACATCAGTGACTATATGTACACTACGTCTTTTAAGCAAACAGATTATCCGTTGAATAACACGGAAGGCAATTTAGCTTATGCATTGGATGAAACTCTTGGTAATAGAGACTTAAAATGGGAAACAATGCACTCCACCAATATTGGTCTTGATTTTGCCCTTTTCAACAGCCGTGTAAACGTTTCTGCTGAATGGTACAATAACCAGGTGAATGACTTGTTGCTAAAGAGCGTCATTCCATCTACAACGGGTTATAAAAACCAATTCCAAAATGTAGGTAAGATTCGTAACCGTGGTTGGGAAATTTCAATCAACACAGTTAATGTCCAAACTAAAAACTTCCGTTGGACAAGTGATCTGAATTTGGCGTTTAATAAATCTAAAGTTATTTCTTTGGAAGATGGCCTTGACACAAAGACTTTCAGTGTAGGTGGTAACCGCTCTGGTCAAGTAAATTACTATGCAGTAGTAGGACAGGGGTTAGGTGAAATGTATGGCTATATTTATGACGGAATTTATACTACCGATGATTTCGTTCAAGGAGCTGATGGTAAGCTGACTTTGAAAGAAGGAGTGGTTAGGCCTAATAGTGGTACTCCGCAACCGGGTGATATCAAGTTTGCAGCTGATGGAGTAGATAAAAATGGAAATCCTCAGTTTACTCAACAGAAAGTGAAAATAGGTAATGGTACTCCGGATTGTATTGGCGGTTTCAATAATACCTTCCAGTATAAAGGATTTGATTTGAGCGTGTTTATGAAATTTTCCATTGGTAATGATGTATATAACGCAACAAAGCACAGTATGAGTCCATATGCTGCTTTTCAGAATGTGCCTACTGAGTTTGGTGACCACTACTATCGTCTAATAGACCCTATTACTGGCCAGAAAGCTACTTCTTTGGAAGTTATCAAATCTTTGAATCCGAACGAAAATGCACGTAATTGGAGTTTGAATAAAACAAATTCAAGTTATATCACTTACCCTTCTTCTTATTATGTAGAAGATGGTTCTTATCTGCGTATTGCACAAGTGACTTTGGGATATACTTTACCGAAAGTTTGGTTGAAGAAATATTTTATTTCTAGCGCACGCCTGTATTTTACAGCCAATAACTTGGCTACTTTAACTGGTTATTCCGGCTATGATCCGGAGGTATCTGCTGGTAGCGATCAAGTTGTTTGTACTCCAGGATACGATAATTCTACTTATCCACGTTCTAGAAGCTATGTAGTTGGCCTTAACTTAACTTTCTAAATTTTACATTGTCATGAATATATTAAAAATCAATATTAAAAAACAATTGATATTGCTGCCTGCAGCAGTGTTATCTTTGGGAATAACCTCCTGTTCTGACTGGCTCGAAATGCCTTCTTATACTTCTGCTGATACAGAAACTGTTTTTGCTAATGAGGCAACGGCTGATGCTTATGTGCTGGGATGCTATCGCGGCATTATACCGACTGATATGATTTATCAATTGGCTGAAGGCGAGACTGTCAGTCATCCTAGTGAAGATGGAACAACGAATAACTCAAAGTATAATCTTGCGAATTGGTTTTATGGCACTAATTCGCCCGATTGGACAACTACGACACTTTTCAATGAAGCATATGGTGCGATAGAAACAGCTAATATTGGTATCAAGCGCTTAAAAGCAATGCCCGAAACAACAAAACGTAATTCTATGTTGGGTGAGGTACTGGGGCTTCGTGCATTTGCATACCTCAACTTGATAAGTATTTACGGTGATGTTCCTGCTATTTGGGAACCTCTTGAAGACATGGATGCAAGCAATGAGAATACATTCTATCCCAAACGTGCATCTCGTGATGTTATTTACGATCAGATTGTTGCTGATTTGCAAGAGGCCGTAGGCTATCTGCCTTGGTTCAGTAAGAGTGGCTATGCAACGACTGAACGTCTTACTAAACAAGGAGCATTGGCTTTGTTGGCTCGTACTGCTCTTTACGCAGGTGGTTATTCATTGCGTTGGAATCTTGAAACGAATGATCCGGCTACCTTGAAAGTTGAACGTCACAATGATGAGGCACGAGTTCGCAAATTTTACGAGATTGCGAGTAATGCTTGTAAAGAGATTATAAGCCAAGGTGAGAATTCGTTGATACAAGCAAAAGACGATATGGATGGTTTCCAATATATGTGGTATAACTTCTGTCAACGTAATTTTTCTTCTGTCAATAATGAAATGATTTTCAGTTTGGCTCAATATGGTTCTACTACGAATTCTAAATGGGGGTTATATGCTCATCCTGGTACTCGTGGTGGTTTGTACGGATCTCGTAAGGCTATGATTTCTATCTTACCTACTTATTATTTGTCTTTCAAACCGGGTGATACCCGTCGGGATGTAACTTGTACTTCGTATAGTATTTATTTCTTGGAAGGTGGAAAAGCAGATGATACATGGGTAGATGTAGGTACTACTTACTCTTGCATTATGTCTGGTAAATTCCGTACTTCTTGGTGCGTAGCTCCGGCACCTGATGCTACCAAACGTAATCTGAATATTCCTATTATAAGCTATCCTGATGTACTTTTGATGTATGCTGAATCACAAAATTATTTGAATGGTGGTCCTACAGGAGAAGCAACCAATGCTTTGAAGCAAATTCGTGATCGTGCGGGTGTGGGTTCTCTAGATATACCTTCTTCAAAAGAAGCATTTGACGATGCTTTGGCTCAAGAGCGTAAATGGGAGCTAGGTGGTCAGTTATTCCTCCGTACTGATTTAATCCGTATGGGGCGTATCTCCAAAGAGATCAAAGCAACCCAAAATGCGATGAAAGATCTTTCAGACCGTACAGGCGAATATGCTAATGTTCCTATTTACCGTCTGTATAAGTTCCAAAAAGATTCTCAAAAGTATGGTGATAAATTCCTGGCTCTCGATTACCTTGAATTAACCGATGCACAGGAAATTGCCATCGCAACCGACATTCCGAACGAAGTGAAGATAAAGGATGATAAAGGGAAGGAAGTAGTAGATAAAAAAGCTACTCAATTATTATATGACGCCTATCAGATTAAATTACTTGAGATTCTGCGCAATCATGATGTAAAGGTAACTGAAGATGATAAGTGGTATCCTTGCAATATGTTCCAAGCTTACACCAGTACGTTTAATGGGAAGGGGCGTAAAGTAGCTGGATTTGGTGCTGGCTTTAATGCTTTGCAGATTGGTAAAATTCTTTATCAAAATCCCACTGGCTCTTTTGAAAATGGAGGTCAGTATCCTAGCTGGATTGCTACTTCTGATGGAAGTGATGGTATTTATTACGGATACAAAGAGAATTTCTCTGAATTATTACCGTTAGCTGACAAAACAACGGGTCATCCATTAGTAGATAATCCGAATTTGACACAGCTTCCTGGATATTCAAGTCCAAAATAA
>CALYZE010000024.1 GCA_945607605.1 uncultured Bacteroides sp. | reverse complement strand
TTATACATGAAAAAGAAAAATAAGGGGATTATTTACTCAGACTCTTAGAATAAAGTCGCTATTACTTCAACCAACGGGGGTCACCTATTTTCTTATAAAGAACTTCTTCGTTGCTGATGGTAAAGTTACCCTTAGCTGCATCCTTGTAACCCGGATCAAAGGCTGTGCCTTTCGTATCAAATATCTTCAGCTTCTTATCACTATCATCCAACTGGATCAAGTTGATGGTATTGAAATAGTTGTTGTTGCTGAATGTCGGGGTTGCAGTGTCTCCGCTGTCAGAGAAGCCACGTTGACAATTAGGCATGTTAGAAACCATGTTGTTCGTAAAATTGATGCTGTTGCCTTTGAAGCGTACATAGAAGATACGTCTGGCTCCGCTACTTACTCCATCAATGGTACAACGATCAACATTAATTGTAGGAGCAGCTCCGGCAAAAGCACTGGATGCATCGTCATAGCGGATGAAATCTCGCTCTTTGCAGCTATTCCAAACCGTACTGTTGGTAAGGTTGATTGCTTTAATATACCCTTTTCTACAGTCAAACAGGTCACCTCCGCTACACTCGATCGCGTGTATCAAAGTGTTATTGATCGTAATTTTTTCAATGGTGGCGGCTACATCTACATAGTAGAAACCTTTGGTAAAGTTGCGCACTTCACAATCATCTAGCACCAAAGCTCCATAGGTAGTGGCAGTAATATAATCAAATGCTTGGCTACCATCTGTGTTTGTTCCGTCTAGAATCACTTGTTTAAAGCTGATAGCTGCACCATCGGCTAATTGGAAACAAGTGTTGATAATAGGACGGTCATTGGGACGTACTCCTTTGATTTCAACATCTTTGCTGATGATGATCTTAGAGATTTTCCCATCTTGGTTGGGCGCTTTGTAAGTGCCTGGGAAGAAAGCGAAGGCTGTACCTGCTTCTGCTTCGGTAAGCATCTTTACAAAATCATCTTCCGGATAAATAGCTATCGCACCTCCCAGATCAATCAAGGTCTCAAAGCTTATGGTACCCCGCGTTTTGCCGTCGGCCCTCAAGAGTTTTGCAGTGTAAGCTGTTTCAGGAGTCAAATTGACGATAGTGGCTGAACCCGCAGCAATTTCCTCTGCAGTAACCAAGTGTTCGATATTTCCAGGGTTCAATACAATCTTTTGAGCAACTTCTCCTGGAGTCCACTGTAGAGTGACTTGACTAGGTGTTACATGATCGGGGTCTATGTCTTTAAAGATTTGCTCCGCAATTGTTTTGAATTCGATACCACTCCCTTTAGACTCTGGGATGTTTTCACCGCGTGCAATGATGCGTGCAGTAAATTTGGTTTCACTTTCCAATTTGGTGACGGTATAGGGGATATCACCATTGGTAACGCCTGTAACTGTTTTTACGGGTGTTCCGTCATAGGTTAGTACCTTGCTGTCGTTGTTTTCGGATTCTGCAGAACTCTGATCCTGATTCTGATAAATCTCAATATCATAGCTGCTTGCTCCGGACACAGCGGCCCATGATAGACGGACATTTACTTGGTTGATGATCCTTGCGTCCAAATTGATAGGAGCAAAGAGGCGGTCATATTCTATGCTTGTGAGTTCCTCGCTTTGGTCTTCGCAAGCGGTTGTCAGGAACATGGTTGCCAGTCCTAACAGGCAAATATATTTGTTTAATTTCATATCTTTTCAGTTAATTAGGTTCTGATTAATCGTTACTCAACATTCCGTTACTGCTGTCGATGAATGTCTGCCAGATAGGCCAATACTGGTTTGCATTCGGATCTTGCGTGTAAAGAGCATTAATAGTCTTGTCTTCCAGTTTGGTATCAGAAATCCAAGTCTCACTACTTTCATAGCCTAAGGAAACTCCTTTGGCATCCGTATCTCCATGATTTAAACCATAGATAACTAATGTTTCTTTATCATCGGCTGTCTTGTAATACAACTTTGAAGGAAGATCGGCATAAGCTCCTTCACGTTTGCGCAATTGTTGCATTTTAGTTTTAGCCTCGAGCATTTTGTCAGACAAGATGTTCCAACGGATTAAGTCGGCTTTTCTCAACATTTCACCGGCGAACTCAAATGCACGTTGGTCTACAATGGCCTTGAAGAATGCCTCTTTACTTGCTGTGGCCTGATTCATATAGGCTGTCACTTTTGCAGCAGGCAAAGCACGATCTAAAATCGGTTTCAAGTAAACAGCAGCTGCACTCGGATTTTCCAGTTCATTAATGGCTTCAGCTGCCATCAGATATACATCGGCAAGGCGCATGTACTGCCAGTTGATACCGTCATCATTGGTAGAAGTAACCATACGATCCATCCATTCGTAACGTAATTTACCGAAACACCATTTGTTCAAACCGCGCAGTTCTTGCTTGGCTTTTCCGTCAGTAAGGTCTTTGCTCCATTCATAAGGAACGCAAGTGATATCACGACGAACATCTTCCACATCATAGTCATAGAACAGATGAGGGAGTGGCCCGTTAACTCCACCTTGTGGTTGTTGGGTGTATTGATCTTTTGAATTGTGCTTTACGCCAAAAGTATAGAGTACACGACCACGACCGTCTGAGAAAGGAATTTCCCAAATAGATTCTTCGCCGGCTGTGACAATGTCTTTGCAAAGGCGACTGAAATTATCCTTGAAGCTACCTAACTTATTGCAATCTTGTTCTATGATATCTACACATTCACTCTTAGCAATCGCATACATTTTGCTTTGTGCCAAATCAGGATCATTGCTTAAGCGGACACCGTCTGCACGTTGGCTGTATCCTCCTGCATAGAGTGCAATACGAGCACGTAAGGCTTTTACAAAAGCTCTGTTCACACGCTCTACACTTTTCGTTACAGCCGTTACATTAGGCCAAGCTACCAATCCTTTAGCTTCTTCCAAGTCGGCTAACAATTGTTTGTAAATAACATCTCTATCAGAACGTCCTAAGTACATGGTTTCAGTAGTGATGGGTTCAAAACGTGCAGGCACATCTCCCCAACCTTTTATTAAATCCAGATAGATGACTGCTCTCAGTGTCAGGGCTTCTCCCAGCAGTTGGGCAAGTTCACTGTTGATGCTTACATTTCCATAGGTACGTAATCCCGTAATAGCTTGATTGGCACGTTCGATACCTTCATAAAACTTGGCATAGGCATTCGTGGTATTATTCATCTGGCTATTGATGGGAGTCGTGGCATAAGATCCGAGGTCATATTTACCTCCATCAGGCATTTTAGTGATATCCATCCCGTTGATCCATTCAATGTCTGTATTCAAACCGTAGAAAGGAATGAAACGACCACGATAAGAGTTGGTTTCACCAAAGGACTGGTGAATACTCATAACGGCAGCTTCGGCCAAGGAGGGAGTTGAGAAAATGACCTGAGCATCTAGTGCAGATTTGCTCGGCGCCTCTAAGTCGCAGGAGGTTAATCCGCCCATCATCGACAAAGAAAGTAGAGAGATATAAATTATTTTTTTCATTTCGGTTAATTTTAGCTGGTTTAGAAATTCAAGTTAAGTCCCACTACGAATTGACGGCTCTTCGGATAGGCTGAATAGTCTACGCCCGGTGTCAGATTCGTGCTGCGTATTGTAGAAACTTCAGGATCATATCCGGAATAATCTGTTAAGCAGAATACATTGTAGGCAGTGACATAAAAGCGTAAGTTTTGAATCTTCACTTTTTGTGTCAGGTTTCTCGGTAAAGTATAACCTAAAGTCAACGTATTCAAACGAAGGAAGGAACCGTCTTCAATAGCCCAGTCACTAAAAATCATACGATCTGTGTAGGGTGACCACATCGTTGTATTGGCATTCATCTCAGTCAGTTTAACAGGATCATTGCAAAGAGTTCCGTCAGCATTCAGGTTGGTCCAACGTTTTCCGTCGCCCATCGTACCAATCATGTTGCGGTATTGATATTTACCGGTAGAGGTGAATTCTACTTTGTTCGCATTGTAGATATCGTTTCCTACACTCCAGTTAAAATTGGCACTTAAGTCGAAGCCATACGCGCGGGCATTGATTGTGAAACCGCCGGTATGAGTAGGATTGGCATCTCCAATAATTTCTTTGTCATAGTTGTCGATCACTCCATCGGGTGCACCGTCTTTTCCACTGATGTCTTTCAGTTTCATAGTACCGGGGCGAACTTTACCAACGGCCGCCGTTGCATCTGTCACTCCTTCTTTGAGTGCCCAGCTATTGGTGTCTGCATTATATCCTTGGAAATCGGATACTTCATAACGACCGTCAGAACGGTAACCGTACATTTTGCCTACACTACCACCTCTGGCAATCCAGTAGTCATACCCAATTTCTGAAGAAGCCCAATAGGTTTCAGCACCGAAGTCATCCATCATGCCCAAATCCTTAATTTTGTTCTTGTTAAAACCAATGTTTCCGCTGAAGCTCAATCCCCAATTTTTCTTATTAACGGCTGTCCAGTTCAAAGTAAGCTCAAGACCCTTATTTTCAGTTTCACCCATGTTGCGGTATTGGTTATCATATCCGGTACCTCCTACAGGGAATTGAATTAACAAGTCTTTGGTGTTATTCAGGTAAACCTCGGCTGTACCATTCAGTTTACCACCTAAAATGGTGAAGTCTAAACCTAAGTTACGTGTAATGGTTGTTTCCCATTTAAGATCAGGATTTGCCATTGTTTTGGAAGGAGCCCAATAGTTGGTAAATCCGTTGATCCAAGCAGTGGCAGAGTTGCTGTATGATTGCACCATCTGTCCGGAAGGAATGTTGTTGTTACCGGCAGTACCATAGCTAAAGCGAAGTTTCAAGTCGTCCAACCATCCTTTGGCTCTTTCCATGAAAGGTTCGGAAGATATACGCCAAGCAACTGCAGCTGAGGGGAAGTAACCCCATTGATTGTCTGAAGAGAACTTGGAAGAACCGTCTGCACGGAAAGTGACACTAAATAAGTATTTGCTATCGAAGTCGTAGTTAACGCGACCAAAGTAAGATAACATTTTATCGTCCGGATCCAGATAATTGTTAATATTATAAGGTGTACCCATTGAAGTTAGTTTCCATGCCTCGCTTGCAGTAAAGCCTTCAGGGAATCCATGAACAATATTAGTCAGTTTAGAAGATTTGGTGACAATCCATTCATGTCCTACCATTGCATTCAGGTGATGCTTGTCTACGTTGAACAGTTTGGAGAAGTCATAACTTACTGTATTCGTGCTACGGAACTTGTGACGTTTGGTGTCAGCCAATTGAATAGCCGGTTTGCCTTGATTGTCTGCTGCCGGTACGTTTTTGATATAATAAGTAGTCAAACCCCAGAAGCGTTGATCTTCATTGCGATAATCATCATAGCCTACTTCAGCTTTAACCTTAAAGTTGTCGAATATTTCCCAACCTAAACTACCGCCCATATTTAAGGTCTTACGTTCTTGTTGGCGGTCATTATCCGTAATAGAGGTTAGCGGATTGTACAAGTTACCTAAATCATCATCATCACTACCTGTTGAAGAATCCAGGTTTGCCAAAGGAATTGGAGTATAGATTACGGAATATTTCAGGCGCTTGTCTGAGTCATACGTACTGTTTACGTCGTTAGCACCACCACCGTAAATATCAGTTTCTGAATAACGTACAGTGAAGTCCAGTGTCACGTTTTTCGCGGGCTTACTATTCAACTTCAAGCTGAGGTTATCACGTTTGAATCTGGAAGCTTCCATGATGGCTTTATCGTTCATGTGAGCATAGCTGAACGCATATCTGATTTTATCATTTCCACCTGTAATGCTCAGGTTATGATTGAATGTGTTTCCTGTACGGCCGAAAGTAAGATCCTGCCAATCGTTGTATGGAATATTGTCATATTGATCCATGTCTTGATATTTGCCGAAGAATTGTTCGTAAGAACTAAGGTCTTTTCCATTATTCTTCAACAAGGCAAGCTCGTATTGCCATTTGGCATAATCTTTAGGATTTAATACATCCAGTGTACTGGCGATTTGTTTCCAGCTGTAATAAGCGTTATAGTTGACATTTACTTTTCCTTCTTTACCACTTTTGGTAGTCACCAAGATTACACCGTTTGCACCACGTGAACCATAGATGGCTGTAGAAGAAGCGTCTTTCAAGACAGTCATGTCTTCAATGTCTGAAGCAGGAATATCAGAGATGGATTCCACCGGAAATCCGTCTACAATAAATAAAGGAGTATTGTCACCGGTAATAGAACCACCACCGCGTACACGAATTTTCATTTCCGCGTCAGGTGAACCTTCTGTTGTGGTGATCTGTACACCTGCCATCTTACCGGTCAGAGCTTCTGTAGCCGAAGCTACGGGCACAGCAGCCAATACTTCAGAACTGACTGTAGCTACCGAACCTGTTAAGTCTTTACGTTTCACGGCACCATAACCAATCACAACAACTTCTTCCAAAGCTTGTGCATCGTCTGATAATACTACATTGATTGTTTTTTGCCCTTTAACGGCCACTTCTTGAGATCTCATTCCCACATAAGAGAAAACTAATGTGGCATTAGATGGAGCAATGAGGGAAAAGTTTCCATCAATGTCGGTGATGGTACCATTGCTGGTATTCCCTTTTTCTACTACGGAAGCACCAATCACGGTTTCTCCCGTCTGATCTGTCACAGTACCTCTTAAGGTTACATTTTGCGCTGATACGCTGAGCGAAATCATGGCTACTAACATAAATAGTAGCGCATTGCGCATGTTTCTCATTTTGTTAGACATTCTTTGCATGTTTATAATTTAAAGTGATTTCTTTCTTTTAAGTGTGTTCGCACACACTGTTAATCATTCGATGCAAATGTAGAGAGATGTGAAAAGGAGAATGTGTAAAATTTGTTTTTAGGCTGGTATTTTTTGTTATCTATCACATATTAGGATGTTAACGTTGGATGAAATGATGTTTTATAGCAGATAAAGGAGGATCGTGCCTATCCTCCTTTACCTTTTATTAAGTAACGCCCCTTTTTCTACTTTGCAAAAAACGTACTTCGACAGCTGCCCTTTTACTGTGTCCGGGCTGTTAATACGTACTGATTTCCGGCGTTAGTCTCCAAATCATACACATACGTATCTGCATATGTAGGTACCGAAAGAGGAGCATTGGCGGCAACCAATGGTTTGCGTATCGGTTGTGACTGTAAAAGTCTATTTTCACACCTTTCTTGTGAAGCAGGTACCAATTTTTCTCCATTCAAGTAGAGGGGAGATGAGGTGCGTATCCGCAAGATGCCCCCAAGGGAAGAGGTGATAGTGACAGTTTGTAATTTGTTGTTTTCCCATCTCATTTCATTCATGGTAAAACCACCCCGGCAACGAATGCCTTTTAAGGTTCCCTGCTGCCATACATCCGGCAAGGCGGGCAAAAGATGAATAGCACCGTCATGACTTTGAACGAGCATTTCTGCAATACCGGCCGTACAGCCAAAGTTTCCATCAATTTGGAAAGGAGGATGTGCATCAAATAAATTAGGATAAGTACCGCCATTTTGCCCCTTTTCATCGGTGGTTGGATGGAGTTGCTCGGTAATTAGCTTGTAAGCATGGTTGCCGTCAAGCAGGCGTGCCCACAGACAAACTTTCCAACCCATAGACCAGCCGGTGGAGTGATCGCCACGCCCAATCAATGATTTCTTGGCGGCTTCAAACAGTACCGGCGAATGATAAGCACTGATTTGTCGTCCGGGATAGAGTCCCCACAGATGGGAAACATGACGATGATGGTCGTTCGGATTGTCCCAATCTTCCATCCATTCTTGTAGTTGTCCCCAACGGCCTACTTGCATCGGAGCCAATTGGCTGGCTACGACTTCAAGACTGTCGGTGAAGAGTGTATTCTCATCCATCAGTCGGGCCGCTTGAATGGTATTGTGAAATAAGTCATAAACCATTTGGTTGTCCATAGTGGCCCCTGCCACTACTACGAAGTCACGTTTGCCGTTCACTACCGGTCTGTTTTCGGGAGAGTAGGAGGGCGACACAACCAACCAGTTGTTTTTAGGTTCACGTATCAGGAAATCAAGATAAAACTCACAGGCACCCCGCATCAAAGGATAAATCTCGGTTAAGTAATCCTTGTCGCCGGAGAAGAGATAGCGATCCCACAAATGCTGGCTGAACCAAGCATTACAAGTAGGCCAGATGCCGTATCCCGGACCATCTACCGCACCGGTACTACGCCAGATATCGGTATTATGATGCAACGTCCATCCACGGCAACCATACATGGCGGCACTTTCACGGCCTGTGATTGCCACTTCTTTTACCAGTTGCAGGAAAGGTTCATGCATCTCGGGCAGAGAAGTGTTTTCGGCAGGCCAATAATTCATCTCCACATTGATGTCGGTTGTATATTTACCATCCCAAGGAGCACGGAGTTGATAATTCCAGATACCTTGCAGATTGGCGGCTTGCCCTCCGGGCTGCGAACTGCATATCAGCAGATAGCGTCCAAACTGAAAGTACAAAGCGGCCATTTGTGGATCGAAATGGGTACTGAACTCTTTCACACGCACATCGGTAGGTTTGTTGGCTTGTGCATTGCTACCTAAGTCCAGCGAGGTACGGTTGAAGTATTTCTGATAGGCATGGGTGTGAGCCGCTTTTCCTTTGGCGTAATTTTTATTGGCTTGTTTCAGGTATTTCTGAGCTGTGGCAAGAGCATCGCCGGATAAATCTTTGTAGTTTATAAAGTTAGTGCCGATTGAAACATACAAGGTAACACTGTTGGCGTTCTTAATCTGTAGGATACTGTCGGACAACACCTCCAGCTTTCCGCCTTGGTTCTCAATGCGAGTGAGTGCGGTAAATTTCACTTTTCCTTCGATGCCTTCGTGGTCGTTGGCCTTGCCGGTCAATTGTAATTCCTTACGCGAAGAGAGGCTACGTTCTATATTCTCTTTATAAGGAGTGGAATATTTGGCAGTAAAAGAGATACTTTGCTTTTGTGAGGCAGTCAGTTTAATCACTAATAGTTGTTCGGGAAAAGAGGTATATGCCTCACGGGTGTAAGTCACTCCTCCTGCTGTGAAGCGGGTGGTCGTTATGGCCTTTTCAAGGTCGAGTTCACGATAATAATCACTGTAGTCGGATACTCCTTCAAAGTCGAGATGCAAGGAGCCTACTGTCTGATAGGGCATGCCGTTGGCTGACTGTGAACAAATGGCAGGACCGCAAAGAGCTTGTGCTTCTGCATTTTTGCCTTCAAAGATAAGCTGACGGATGCGTGATAGTGCATCTTTGGCTTGTGGATTGGTGTTGTTGTAAGGAGAACCACCCCAAACGGTCTCTTCGTTCAACTGGAACTGTTCGTGCGTGGGATCTCCGAAGACCATGGCTCCTAAACGTCCGTTACCCAATGGTAAAGCTTCTACCCACTGGGTAGCCGGCTTGTCGTACCATAACTTTAGATTACTTTCCTGATGTTGTGCTTGTATTTTTCCTCCTAAACAGCAGAGGACAAAGAGCAAGATTAATCCTTTCTTTATCATTGTTTTTCATATTTGGTATGCGACTGCAATAGTAGTCACTTTTAGAGACACAAAGGGAGACTTTTTGGACTAAATGGTGGAATTTTAATCTCTACGGGCAGCGATCTCAATAATAGCATCAGCTTGATCGACTATATATTCGGGATGGAACATTTCCAGTTCGGTGCGCGGACGGAATCCCCATGTCACCCCGCAGGCGGTCACTCCTGCATTGGCAGCAGTTTGCATATCTACTCCGGAGTCTCCTACATACAAGACTTCTTCTTTACTTACTGGGGTTCTGTCCAAAATGTCATGAACAATGGTCGGGTCGGGTTTTACTTGAATGCCATCTCTCTGTCCGAATACGGCCACAAAATGAATATGGGGAAAGTAATGACTGATTAATTTAGTAGTGGCTGCCTGGTATTTATTGGAAGCAACTGCTAACTGGACGCCTTGTTTCTGTAACCCTTCCAACAATTCCGGTATGCCGGGATAAGGACGACTCTTGTCTGCATTGTGCTGATCGTAGTGAGGAATGAACTCTTGACGCACGCGCAGCACGTTTTCTTCTGTTTTTTCTCCTTCAGGAAGAGCACGTTCAAATAGTTTGTTGATGCCGTTACCGACCATTAAATGATAGGCCGATTCGGGGTGGGTGGGAAAACCAAGCGTTTGTAAGGCATAGTTAGTGCTCTGTGCCAAGTCGGCAATGGTATTTAACAGTGTTCCGTCGAGGTCGAATATAATAAGTTTTTTCATTGCTTTCTCTGATAAGTTTACGGCAAAGATACGCTTTTTGAAGGGATGTTCAAGCAATGCCGTTGATTTCCATTGGCTGAAAGCTTTGTTCCAACGAAAGGAACTGTTCGTTTCAAGGGATGAAACAGTCTGTTCCTTCTAATGAAACAACTCGTTCCTTCTAGTGAAACAGTTCGTTCCTTCTAATGAAACAGTTTGTATCTCTTTATTGGAACGGGTGTAACCCAAAATAGGCGTAACAGATACATCCATATGATTTTATCTGTTACGCCTATCTGATAGGGGTGAATGAAGTATTACTTCTTGGTGATTCTGAACCAATCTACATCTGCCCATCCACCGTCATTGGTGGTAATGGCAGGACGAGTACAGAAAGTTCCTACTTTGGCTCCAATCCATTGACCTTCTCGGGCTTGGAATGCTTGACCGAGTGGTTGATATTTCTTTCCGTCAAGACTGTAGCTGAAGTTGCACATCACCAGCAAGTCATGTCCGCCTTCGCTCTTGGAGATTTTCTTTCCGTCACAGCTAAACTTGACGCGTAGATAAATAGTGGAGTCCTTCCATTCAATACTTTCATTGGCTTGCTCCGCTTTGCCTTTGTCAGCATTGAGACAGGTTACTTGTGAAAGCACCAGTCCTTTATCTGTGTTTTCCAGAATCAAACCGGCATAATCTCTTCCCATTACTACCAAACCTGTACGCTCACCTTTGATCTTTTCGGCAGGCTTGAAAGTCAGTTTTAGTGTTGCTGTGAAATTGTCTGAAGGAGTTTTCTGCATCAATAGGTTGGCTACATCCCACAAATTTTTGTAGTCTTCAACAACCGGGTAGGAGTAGAGACGTGCGAAGCTGTGGTTGCCTGCATAGTAAGCCCACTTTTCATTGATGTTTGCGTGCCATTGCCATTGTGGTGATAAGGTATATCCGTCAAACTCGTCACTTTCCTGCGGATTGCAAACAGGATAGGTTTGACCGACATTCGGTTTCTTATACGTCATGACTGGTTCACCGCAGCCGTCACCGTCTTTATCTAGGCCGATCACAGGCCATCCGTCCACCCACTTCATGGGTTGAAGATGCACCAAGCGACCGTATGCACCTACATCTTGAAAGTGGAGGAACCAATCTTCACCGGTAGGGGTGTCTACCCAAGCTCCTTGATGAGGCCCATTAACGGGAGAGTCGCCTTGTGCCAATACCGTTTTCCACTCGTAGGGGCCATATACATTCTTGGAGCGAAGCACCACTTGCCATCCTGTGGGAACTCCACCGGCCGGATGGAAAATGTAATAGTAATCTCCTCTTTTGTAAAACTTGGGACCTTCGCAAGTTTGGTGTGCTTCATGTCCGTCGAAGATGATGCGCGACTGGGTAATGGCTTTGGTAGCATCTGCATTCAGTTCGCAGATGGTAATTACACTCTTCAGTCCGGCACGGCTGCCGGCATAGGCATGTACCAGATATACTTTTCCGTCTTCGTCCCACAATGGGCAAGTGTCGATGATCCCTTTTCCGGGTTTAACCAGTACAGGCTCCGACCACGGACCTTTCGGGTCTTTCGCTTTAACCATGAACGCACCTTGATCGGGATCTCCCCAGAAGATGTAAAATTCTCCGTTGTGATGACGGATGGCGGGGGCCCACACCCGGTTGCCATGTTCGGGACGTTCAGGAGTTTCTATCGGAGGCAATGCATAAGGCACGGCGGCACTAATAATGCTCCAGTTTACCAAATCCTTGGAATGCAATACTTGTAGTCCGGGCAGACAGTTAAAGCTGGAAGAAGTCATGTAAAAATCGTCTCCCACGCGGCAGGCATCCGGATCGGAATAGTCTGCATAGAGCACCGGGTTCTTGTACTTTCCGTTTCCTAAGTCCGGAGACCAAACTTCGGATACGTAATTGGTTTGCTGTGCTGCCAGAGGAATGGCAAACAGCAAGCTAAAGCTTAGAAAAATGTTTTTGATTCTCATGGATTTTTGATTCTTTGAAGCTTTCATGACTTATAGAAGGCTTCGTTTTATTTTATGGTTTGATTTGTATCGTAACCGGATGCAGTAAGGCTTCCTTCCACTCTTGCATATACGTAAACCAAGCCTCGGGGGTAGGGTAACCAAAGGTTTCCTTACGTGAAGTGAACATGGTGTAGTGGTGGAAACGATCGCTGCCCGGAGCTGAAATCGTATAAAGAAAATTATCTTTGTCTTTTACTTCCTTACGGATATATTTTTGCGGAATGTACGTGGCAATTCCTATCGTCTCTTTGGCATATTTCACGGTGTCGGTGACAGGCCAGTGTCTTCCCCAGCTACCCACCAAACCTTTATGGTCAGAGTAAGAAGTGGTTTCATTTCCCATCACGTTCTGCACACCGGTACAGAATACTTCGTCTTTCAACGGCTCGCTGAAGAACGTTTCTATCAGTAGATCGCGATGCCCGGCATAAAGAATATGACGGTTGGTCATTGTCAGTTCTTTTCCCTGGTACTCCCAGCCTTTGACTTCGACATCGGTTACGGTACGTATGGGGCCATAGGCCAGAATTCGTTCTGTGCGGAAAACAATCGGTTCTATGTGAGTAGCTTGAGTGCCGTCCCAACCTTTCAGGGTGCCGATGCCACAGCTATTGCCTACCATCAACACGTCATCGCCAAACCCACGTGCCAATTGTTCGTCGGTGGGGTAGAACTGACTTTCTTCAATTTCCAACCTCGGGGTGAACTTTCCATAGGGGTCAATCGTCTGCTTCTGGTTGAAATAGATGCGGTAGCCCACCAGTTCCGATTCAAAGGCAGGGCCATGATGCTGCACCATATTGTAAAAGTCGGTACTGCCGGGCACGGTAATAGACTGTGCCGGAGCATGTTTTTGCTTCTTAGCGTCACGTACCAGCATCTGAGCAAATACCCGTGCCGGATAGGTTTTGTCTGTCTTGGCAGAAGACAAGGTGATGGTTACTGTCTTTTTACTTTTTGCCGGCACGTTCAGAACAAAAGCCAGTTCATCGGCTTTCAAATCTCCAGTTAAGTCGTCCAGCTGCGAAGGTATTTCTTCACTTCCGTTCATCACTACAGCTGAGCGTACACGGAAGGCCGGATTGAGTTGACTGAGTTGAATCACTACCGGTTCATCGGTTTTGTCTTTCTTCCATTGGTTGTTGATCTCCACCGTAAATTCTAAAGTTTTAGCTTGTTGCGCAAACATGCCCAGTGAAGCGGCACATAAAAAACAGATAAGAGTAAAAATCTTCTTCTTCATGGTTTTACTTATTTGGTTTGGATGCGCAAATATAGCTGAAAACTTTGAATGCCTATCCGTGCTTTTTGATGTTCTGACTGCGTACTTTGTAGTCAATGTTCGATAAAAATGAGACTTAAACTCTCTTTTTACATCTGGATGGCTTGTGCTTTGGAACTCTTGTTCTCATAAGTTTTGCCATTGACTTTTACGTCTTTTGCATTCTTAATTTGCAGTACATCTCCTTTGGTTTCAATACGTACATTCTCCAAAGTCACACCTTGAGTCTGGCTGATAACAATGCCTTCTTTGGCATCGCTGATAGTTACATTCTTCACTGTGACGTTTTGGATAGGCATTTCGGGTAATCCATTAAAGAACATGGCACGTCCGGAACCTTTGCAAATCACATTAGAGATATGAATGTCGCGGAAGGCAGGCGTCTCTATCGTAACGGGAGGAACGGCTGCTTTCATACGTCCGGCAAGGTCTGATTCAGTTTCTTCACCGGCTGCTTTACCACCGTAGAACAAGTCGAACAGCAGCGGTTCGTGAGGTATGTCAATCATGTGGATGTTGTGGATGTAGATGCCTTCCACTACACCACCGCGTCCGCGAGTGCTTTTGAAACGGAGACCGACATCTGTACCCAGGAAGGTACAGTCGGAAACATATACGTTTTTAACGCCTCCAGACATCTCACTACCTACTACAAAGCCACCATGGCCGTGTAATACAGTATTGTTTTTTACCACCACATTCTGACAAGCTTCGCCTCGTTTACGTCCGTCTTCATCCTTACCCGACTTGATACAGATCGCATCATCTCCGGCATCAAATATGTTGTTTATAATCAATGCGTTCTTGCAAGATTCCAGGTCGAGTGCATCCCCGTTCTGAGAATACCAAGGGTTAAATACTTTTACGTTGTTGATTGTGATATGCTCGCAAGACAGCGGGTGCAGACACCAGCTGGGGGAGTTTTTGAAGGTAACGCCTTCCAGCAATACTTTTTTGCTCTTTACAATGTTCAGTAAAACCGGACGTAACCATGGACGAATTTCATTCCATTCCTCATCCGTATTAATACCTACGGGGTTGTTGAAATCTTTGCAGGCTAATGCACCTTTCAGTGCACCGGCTGTAGGATACCATATTGAATTATCTACTACGCCCCCTGATTTGACCAATTCATTCCATTGCGAAGCAGTAAGTTTACCCTTCTTCACCGGACGCCAGCTGTCGCCCGAACCGTCGAATACTCCTGAACCGGTGATGGCGATGTTCTCGGCATTTCTTGCAAAGATAGGAGATTGACAACGACGTGTTTCCAATCCTTCAAATGAAGTCTCGATGATGGGATAAGCGTTGAAATCACCAGTGAACAACACTAAAGCATTCTTTTCCGTATATAAATTTACGTTGCTTAGCAACTCGATAGGACCGGTCAGCCACAATCCCTCAGGGATAATCACTTTACCGCCTCCATGGGCATTCACTGCCTTGATGGCATCGTTGATTGCCTTGGTATTGAGGGTAATTCCATCGCTTACTGCGCCGAAATCCACAATACTTACGGAGTGTTTGGGAAAGGAGGGTTGCTCCACCTTGGGCATGTCAAAGGGGAGATTCTCATAGATGCTATCATCTATCTGATTTCCGCATTGCGCGTAAATGACATTCTGAACCGGCATAAGCGGAAGGCATAAAGCGGTAAGCACTAATAGCTTTTTAAGGAGTGTGTTCATTCGTGATACTTTTGTTTATTTCAGATTATTAATTACAAATTATAGTTGAGTATTTAAATAAGTCTTCTCATTGTTTTATTACTTTTAGCAAACGGCTCTCCCGAGTGGCTTGCTAAAAAGTAATAAAGATTCATGTTAACCTAATTCTAACCTTAAATAATATTATGAAAAACCTTTTAATTACTGATTGCAAATGTACCGGGCTTTGCTAGAAACGGTGTGTACTTATTGTTGGTTTTGGTGTATTTTTTGGCGAATCACTCCATTTCTTTGCACACTTTCGAAGATTTTATGCAGAAACTTCCTATCTTTGCAGCTGAATTTTAGTAAATACAGGTATGAGTTACAATTTGTTGAAAGGAAAAAAAGGCATTATTTTCGGAGCTCTGAATGAGCAATCCATCGCCTGGAAAGTAGCTGAAAGAGCAGTAGCAGAAGGTGCAACCATTACTTTATCCAATACTCCGGTTGCGGTGCGCATGGGTGAGGTTTCTGCACTTTCTGAGAAACTGAACTGTGAGGTAATCGCAGCTGATGCTACAAATGTCGAAGATCTGGAAAACGTATTCAAACGTTCTATGGAAGTTTTAGGCGGACAGATAGATTTCGTATTGCACTCTATCGGCATGTCTCCTAACGTACGCAAGAAACGTACATACGATGATCTGGATTATGAGATGCTGGATAAAACGCTGGATATTTCAGCGGTTTCTTTCCATAAGATGATACAAGCTGCTAAAAAAATGAATGCCATTGCAGAGTATGGATCTATCCTTGCTTTGAGTTATGTGGCTGCGCAGCGTACTTTCTACGGTTACAATGACATGGCAGATGCAAAAGCTTTGTTGGAGTCTATTGCGCGTAGTTTTGGGTACATCTATGGACGTGAACATAACGTTCGTGTGAATACTATCTCTCAGTCGCCAACCATGACCACTGCCGGTTCCGGCGTGAAGGGTATGGATAAGTTGTTCGATTTTGCCGATCGTATGGCGCCTCTGGGCAATGCTTCAGCTGAGGAATGTGCCGATTACTGTATCGTCATGTTCTCCGACCTTACCCGCAAGATTACCATGCAGAACTTGTATCACGATGGAGGTTTCTCTAGCGTAGGTATGAGTCTTCGTGCCATGGCAACTTATGAAAAGGGGCTGGATGAATACAAGGATGAGAATGGAAACATCATCTACGGCTAAACTGTGAAATTAAGAATGGAAGAATGAATAAAGAAACATTGGATGTTTTCTTATTCTTCTTTCATTCTATTTTTTTTCTATTGAACAGTCCTTCCTTTTATCAATACTTTCTTTATTCTTTTATTTTTTAATTTGCTTGTTATCATGTCTGCTCTTTATCTTTTGCCCGTTACTCTGGGAGATACTCTTCTTGAAACTGTCTTACCTTCTTATAATAAAGAAGTCATAGTAGGAATCCGACATTTTATTGTGGAAGATGTACGTTCTGCACGTCGCTTTTTAAAGAAGGTAGATCGGGAGATAGATATTGATGCGTTGACCTTTTATCCCCTCAACAAGCATACCTCACCGGAAGAGTTGTCCGGATATCTTCAACCGCTTGAAGCGGGACATTCTATGGGAGTCATTTCAGAGGCTGGTTGTCCGGCCGTGGCCGATCCGGGAGCGGATGTTGTGGCTATCGCTCAGCGAAAGAACCTGAAGGTGGTTCCTCTGGTTGGTCCTTCCTCCATTATCTTGTCTGTCATGGGTTCGGGATTCAACGGACAGAGCTTTGCCTTTCATGGCTATCTGCCGATTGAAGCCGGAGAGCGTGGCAAAAAACTAAAAATGCTGGAGCAACGGGTATATACCGAGCAGCAGACTCAATTATTTATCGAGACTCCTTACCGCAATAATAAAATGGTGGATGATATTCTACATAATTGTCGACCGCAAACCAAACTTTGTATTGCAGCCAATCTCACGTGTGAAGGGGAGTATATCAAAACAAAAACGATCAAAGAATGGCAGGGTAAAGTGCCCGATCTATCTAAAATTCCTTGTATTTTTCTCTTGTACAAATAATTGACTTCAGGTGCTCGTATTCATATTCGAAGCAATAACTGAAGAAATTCTTGTCTAGGTTATGCTCTATCTGCTGGAAGGTCCATAGCTTTCCACCTTTGAAGGATTTATTGCATAAGATGGAATCATCATCTAAATCTAACGTGAATAGGTAAATCAACCGATTGGTCACTTCATTCTCAAAATGATACTTCAAACTGAAATGTAAATCGTTCAATGAAGCTGTTGGTAGGGTTTGCTGTAATATTCTGTTTGCCCCTTCTTCAAGAGTTTCGTTATACAACAGATATCCTTCCATCAGTAAATCGGCTTTCATTTTTTCAAACGTGCTGCACTGAGGGCGAGGTATGAGGAAAAGCATGCCGTTTGTTACGACTGCAATTCTGATGACCGGATTGATATAGCTACTCTTTTTATTGATAGCTTCAGAAGCAATTACTTTTCCAATCACATCTCCTTGTTTGTTGACTACGGGTACAAACACCGTATGCTGCATAATTATATTGAAATACAAAATGCCAAACTGATTGAATAAGATGGTAAGAATGAACACCACAGCCGGAGTGATATTGAATAATATATACTGTGTGGTACTTCCTAAAGGATGACTGAACAAGAGGAAGAGAAAGATTGTCACCAGATGGAGAAGGCTGATTATCAATACAACACGGGTAGACACAATGGCCGCTTCAGCTGATTGAGCGAATAGCTGTTTGCAACATTGCCCTGTTTGCGCAGCATGGTAATTCAGGAAGCGTTTGCGGTTTAGGAAGATGATAAGCGGAGGAATGACCGCACTGATTTCCAATGTAAAAGGAACCATAAAGTGCGGACAATAACTCGTTGTAAAAAGACTTATTATTGAGAATAGCAGTAGTATCCCCGTTGTACTGTAAAGAATTATTTGGGGGATACGTACTCCTTTATGTCGCCATGAGCAAAAATAGAATAAAATCCCTACAACGGTTCCGATGTAGATGGCTATGTCTTGCGTTAGAACTTCGCACAACAGTATGGATATAATAACGGGGATAAATCCCAATGACATATTAAACTTAGAAGAAAGAACTTTTTTATAACCCATTATCCGTACTATTTTGTCGTTTCCATTTATAACATACGGAATAATAAAATGTTCTTTATCTCGGTCTTTTTTGTATGAGTACGGTCGATTTCTCTGCGTGATAAGAAGAACGTACTAAAGGAGCACTTTCTACCTGGCTGAAGCCTTTTTCCATTCCCTGTTTTTTGTATAAAGTAAATTGATCGGGAGTTACATATTCTGCTACCGGGTAATGTTTGTGGCTTGGTTGTAAGTATTGTCCAATAGTCAGTATGTGACAACCGGCTTGACGCAAATCATCCATGAGTTCTTCTACCTCAGCAGGTGTTTCTCCCAAGCCAACCATGATGCCAGACTTAGTGGTGATACCACTTTCTGCTATTTGTTTCAAAACTTTGAGGCTGGTTTCGTAGCGAGCAGCACTGCGTACCAGTGGGGTAATGCGTCTGACAGTCTCCATATTGTGAGAGATAATATCAGGACAGGCATCTATAATCTGAGCTACCAATTCTGCTCTACCCTGAAAGTCAGGTATCAGTACCTCAATAGTAGTATCCGGGTTCATGCGTTTAATTTCCTGTATGGTGTGTACCCAATGTGCTGCACCAAGATCGGGCAGATCGTCCCGGTCCACAGAAGTGATGACTGCATGAGAAAGCTTCATCAAGGCAATGGATTCCGCTACGTGCGTTGGCTCTTTGACATCCAGAGGGAGCGGCTTGCCGGTTTGCGTATTACAGAATTTACAACAGCGGGTACAAACCTCTCCACCTATCATAAATGTAGCGGTTCCCTTCCCCCAGCATTCTCCCATGTTGGGGCAGCGTCCACTGCTGCAAATGGTATGAAGACAATGGGATTCCACAATACGTTTGGTTTCTGTGTAGCGCTCATTGGCACCAATGCTTATTTTGAGCCATTCCGGCTTGCGTACTCTGTCTGCCATGGTATGAATATGATATGAAAAACTTCGCTCGGCCTCTCCTTGTAAAAAAGAGGAGGATTGATGTTCTTTGGTTAATAGATTGTTTTTGTTATTTCAATTCTCTGTTGAAGAAATTCGTCAACTTAGTGTATAGATGCAGGCGTGTATTGCCTCCATAAATACCATGATTACGGTTGGTGTAGACTTGCATATCAAACTGTTTACCAAGCTGTACTAAGTGTTCAGCATATTCGGTACAGTTTTGAAAGTGTACATTGTCATCCGACATGCCATGCACCAACAGCAAATTACCGTTTAGCTTATCAGCACGCGTAAAGGCAGAAGAGGTTTTATAACCCTCTGCATTTTCTTTTGGAGCGCGCATGAAGCGTTCTCCATAGATGGTATCGTAGTAATTCCAGTCTGTCACAGCAGCTACGGCAACACCGGCTTTGAATACCGGAGTACCTTCACTCATACTCATGATCGTCATATAACCACCGTAGCTCCATCCCCAAATGCCGATGCGATTTTTATCTACATAAGACTGACTTCCCATGTAGAGAGCAGTCTCCACTTGATCTTTGGCTTCCTTCACTCCCAAGTTCAGGTAGGTGCACTTTTCAAACTCAGCACCACGTCCACCGGTACCACGTCCATCCACGCAAACTACGATGTAGCCTTGTGATGCCATGTAGGTTTCCCAGCTGATACTGAAATTGTCCAGAACTTGTTGAGAACCGGGACCACTGTATTGATACATCAGTACCGGATACTTTCGCGAAGTCGAGAAATCAGCAGGTTTCATCATCCAGCCATTTAATGTAGTACCGTCAGACGTTTGGAAAGTAAAGAATTCTTTTTGCGGTATGTTATATTCGGTAAGGGTTTGCTTCAAAGCCTCGTTACTAACCAAGGTCGTGAGCGTTTTGCCTGTATGATCATTCAGAGTAATAACCGTGGGAGTACTCAAACTCGTATAACGGTTCATGAAATATTTCATATTCGTACTGAACTGTACATTATTGGTTCCTTTTTGGGTAGAGAGCTTTTCCTTTTTCCCTTTACGGTCAATCTTATAGACCGCTTTATGCATAGGACTTTCTTCATTGCTGGTAAAATAGAAAGCACCTTCTTCAGAATCATAACCCAGAAATTCTTTTATTTCATAATTTCCTGCCGTTACTTGTTTCAAGAGATTGCCTCCCATGCTGTACCAATACAGATGATTGTATCCGCTCTTTTCACTCACAAAGCTGAAGTTTTCGGGATAGAAGATGATATTGTCGAAGACATTTTCTTTGATGTAAGTATCACTTTCGTCACGGAGTGCCAGTTTGCAAACGGTACTGCGAGGATCGGCGAAATAAAGGTCAAAGCGATTTTGATGGCGATTCAACGTCATTACAGCCAGTTTATTGGGATCTTCGGTGAAGCGGATACGGGGAATATATCCGTCAGCATCCATCGGAATATTCAATTTGCGAATCACCTTGGATTTTATATCAAAAGTGTGGACGGATACCTTGGAATTAGCTTCACCGGTTTTGGGATACTTATAAGTATATTCTCCGGGATATTTCTCATAAGCAGCTATATGTGGGGCTTCACCGGCAAATAGTGGAAATGTATAAGAAGGCACCTCTGTTTCGTCGAAGCGAATGAAAGCAAGCATCTTGTTGTCTGCACTGAACTCCAAAGCTCGGTTGAAAGAGAATTCTTCTTCATATACCCAATCAGGGATGCCATTCAACACAGCATTCTCTTTTCCATCTTCTGTCACCTGACTTTCACTGTTACCAAACAATAGCTTCACTAAAAAAATATTATTATTGCGCACAAAAGCCACTAAGTTTCCATCCGGTGAAAATACGGGCACTTGTTGCGGCCCACCATCCGAAAGCTTTTCTACCACATTATTAATCTTACCGTCCAAGTTTCGTTTCAAACTATAAAGGTAGTGAACTGCTGTATAAGAGTGACGATATATGGGTGTGGTTTTGGTTGCGAGGAGCAGCTTACTTCCATCCGGTGAAAAACTGTAACGATCAAAGGTCTTAAATGGGCATTCACGTGCAGTGGCAGCATCGAACAATACTTCTACAGACTTTCCGGTTTTAAAGGAGTATTTTATGATCTGGGTGGCATCGGCATTCATTTGTGAGTAGTGTTCACCATCACCCGGAATAGGAATAACACCGTGAATGTTTTCGGGGCGAAACTTGCCGGCTACGATTTCTTTTAAATCAAGTGACTTGCTGCCTTGGGCAAAACTCGCCCATGTACAGAGGCAAAATAAAAGTGCGATACTTATCTGTTTCATATTCTAATTAGGTTAATCCTTCTATTAAATATACAGGGCAAAGATACAATAAAGGGAGGAGTATTTCCAATTAATTCTATGATAATTAAGGAACGCCCGTCTTGCTTTTCATGGTGGAAAAGCAAAAACGAGCGTTCTGTCACTCATAGATAATGATGAGATCAGATGATGATTCGGACTCTTTGGTTAGAGAAGTTTGACTTTCTTTTGATATTCTGCAATAGCCGCATCCAAGCGTTCATGGGCGGTAGTGTCACCCGGAACATTGTGCGACGGATGAATGTAGAGTTGAACGCCACGGTCAGCAAGAATTTCAGCCACAGTGGTAATAGTCATCCAAACCATGGTGACAAAACTAAGCGTAGAGAGTGGCCCTACTTTGTCGAAATGGTTTTTCAAAGGAACGGAAGCATCTACCAAAGGTACGCAGGAATCCACTACGAGGTCTGCTATCTGGAAAAGATTCTTTCCGCAGGAATGACGGCTGGACTTATCACCGGTTTGACCTGCCGAACCGTAAACAATGACTTTCATGCCCCGTTTCTTGGCTTCCAACGCCATGTCGATATTGACAGCATTGATGCCGGTGTGTGAGAAAATCCACATACAGTCTTTAGAATCAAAATCATAGTTTTTCATGATTTCCTGTCCGTAACCTTCGGCTCTTTCCAGGAAAAGGAACTGATGAATACCCATCTGACCGATAATCTGCGTGAAGAAGGTCAATGGCAATTCACAAAGCGGATGAAAGCCTACAAAGCTGCCGATACGAGGGTACATTTCCTCAACAGGGATGGTGGCATGACCACAACCAAAAGTGTGTACCCAGCGACCTGCTTCAATTGAGTCTGCCATAACCGTGGCTGCCTTTTTAATGTTTTCCAACTGGGTAGCCTCTAACTTTTCCATGATACCATGGGCGTTTTTTAACCATTCAAGTGCTAACATAATGTTTTTTTAAGGAGTGAATATTTTATTTGAGCGAACGTCTAAACAAGAGAAACATGATGAAGAGAGAAACGATCATCAGATATGGATAGAGATTAATGCCATTGGTGTATTGTGAGATGATTCCCATCAATCCATTCATGGCAGTCTGCCCAACGAGCGCGATAGCAAGTGCTACGCTGAATGCTGTTCCCGACAAGGAAGGGTAGCGGTTGCCGAGTACACTCAATATAACAGGGTAGGTGGGTGATAATCCTATACCTATTATAGTCATGCCCATTGCCGCCCGTATGAAGCCTGGCGAAAAAGTAAGCAACGCAAAGCCGACCGCAGTCAGAATAAGGCTATAAGGAAGAACCGCTTCCGGTTTCACTTTCTTGAAAACAACGATTTGGAGTATACGTGCTATCGTAAGGCCGGCAACCATGCAGGTAAGTACGATTAATGCTTGATGAGCAGGGATGTCGGTCACTTGTCCGAAGTAACTGGTAGACCAGTTGTTAGAAACTCCTTCAATGCCGCTTTGGAAAAAGAGAATAAAGCTGAATAGTAACAGACTACTTTCTTTCAGTAAGCCAATCCCTTCTTTTATAGGGAAGCCTTGGGCTTGTTTCGGTGCCGGGAAACGTATCGGAATGCAAAAGACAATGCCGGCAAGCATGACTACACCAATACCTTGCAAGATAGTCTCAAATGCGAAATGTTTGGATAAGACACCCAGCAGCATCGGAATGCCTAATGCACCCAGTCCATAGAACATTCCCAGAAAACTGAGTCGAGACCCTTTTTCAGATTCTCCGGAGATATCAGCGACCAAGGCGTTGGTTTCTCCGTTAAGGATTCCTCCTCCCAAGCCGATACCGATGATGGAAGCTTGTAATAACGGCATACTTTCGAAGAAAGCTAACCCCTCCATTCCGAGCAGTACGATAATGCAGCTTGGCACCAGTAGTGCTTTGTGTCCGAAACGGTCGACGATGGGACCGAATATCAAGGAACCAATCAACATGCCGAGTGGCAGGAATGTAACCAAAGTGGTGGTTTGCAGGCCATTCAAATCCAACTTACTGACGAGAGATGGCAATACAGCTCCTAAGGTAATCATTGAAACGCCAAAGAAGCACATCCCGATGCATGCGGCTGTAAGAACGAGACTTTTGTGATAGTTACCCATAACGTAATGTAATAAGGTGATAAAAAAGTGATACTACGAACTGTTATTGTTATTTCAATCGTACAAATGATTCTTTATAGCTAGAAACGCTGCCCCTACCAGTCCGGCATTTCCCGATAATTGAGAAGGAACAAATTCCACTTGCTTGATGCTGATTGGTTGAGCCCATTTGTTGGCTTCTTTGTAAATCTTATCTATGAAGATGCTGGCAGGTCCGAATACTCCTCCGCCCCAGATTATTTTCTGAGGATTGAGTAAGCTTACCAAGTTGGCTGCCGCCATTCCCCACATTTCAACGGCTTTATGCAACACAGCAACGGCAATAGGATCATTCTCATTGTAAGCGCTGAATACATCATAAGCTGAAATGCGGCAAATTGGTTTTTGGCGCAAACGTCCTTTATAGGATTTGTCGGCACGTACCGCATCTCGTACTCTGGCTCCGATGCCATTGCCCGA
The DNA here is from genome assembly GCA_945607605.1 of uncultured Bacteroides sp. GTDB lineage: Bacteria > Bacteroidota > Bacteroidia > Bacteroidales > Bacteroidaceae > Bacteroides. The sequence continues at coordinate 11,868 of CALYZE010000024.1, read as the reverse complement.
AGCATAATATTCAAAACATCCGCACGCATCATACTCAGGTTTGTAGGAAGGTTGCAGAGCCATCCATCCTGTAGCTCCAATGATGTCGCTGGCACCATGCAAAACGTGCCCGTCAATGATAATGCCTGCCCCTATTCCTGTACCTACGGCAATAAATATGGCACTGTGGCAGTCTTTGGCTGCACCTTGCCACATCTCTCCGTACATATAGCAGGTACGGTCGCTGTCAATGTAAATTTCTATTTCAGAGGGAGTGATGCTGCGTAACTCTTGGTAGAGTGGATAATTATCCCATCCGGGAATGTTGGGTGCCCATACGCGATTGGTTTGAGAATACACGATGCCGGGAATGCAAATGCCTACACAGTCAATTTGGATGCGACTTTTGCGTGCTACGGTGAGAAGTTTGGCAAGAATCTCTGCGGCAAGTTTTCCCACTTCATGTCCTGTCCTTCCTTTCAACAGTCGTTTTCGATTGAATAGCATGCTCCCGTCGGATAAAAAAATGGCGCTGGCTATTTTAGTGCCGCCTATGTCCAGTGCAATTGTTGCCATAGCATATAGTCTTTATACGTTGATTACTAAGGTTGTCTGCAAAGCTATGAATTTATTTCAATTTTCGGGTATGTATGAGTAGAGTTTTGTACGTAAAGAATGTAATCAATCACTAAATAATGTTTATTGAATTGCCAATCAAGTGCATGTTTTATATCATAACTGCTTTAAAAACAATGGATGAAACATTTTTTTATGCAGTGCAAAATGTGTTTGTTTGTGTTTGTTAACAAATTCTTTTGCTCGTTGATTTTTAATCTCTTGTAAAAGACCTACTTTTGTCTGACCTAATAAAAACAGTTATGAGCATTGCACCTCTTTATAATGAATTTTCTGCTTTCTTGAAACGTTATTTCCCTTACAAAGTGCAGAAAGTTTCGTTGAATGCCGGATTTACCTGCCCCAACCGAGATGGCAGTAAAGGCTTTGGCGGTTGTACCTATTGCAACAATCAAACCTTTAATCCCGATTATTGCCGTACGGAAAAGTCAGTTGCACAACAATTGGAAGAGGGCAAACGATTCTTTGCTCATAAATATCCGGATATGAAGTACTTGGCCTACTTTCAAGCATATACCAATACGTATGGCGAACTAGACAATCTAAAGAGGAAATATGAAGAAGCTTTGGCGGTAGAAGGGGTAGTAGGCTTGGTGATTGGAACCCGTCCCGACTGTATGCCCGATACATTACTTCACTACTTGGAAACCATTCATAAGCACACTTTCCTTTTGGTGGAATACGGTATAGAAAGTACGGAGGATGAAACGCTGAGGCGTATTAACCGTGGACACACTTTCCAAACGACCATAGATGCTGTGGAACGAACGGCAGCATGCGGCATTCTTACCGGTGGACATGTTATTCTAGGGTTGCCGGGTGAAACACATAAAAGTATTGTTGAGCAAGCCGGTGTATTGTCCCGTTTGCCTATTACTACTTTGAAAATGCATCAGTTGCAACTGATACGCGGCACTCGTATGGCTTTAGAATACGAACAACACCCGGAAGATTTTCACTTGTTTGATGTGGATGAATATATGAATCTTGTCATAGATTATATTGAACACTTACGCCCCGACCTGGTGTTGGAGCGCTTTGTTTCTCAATCGCCGAAAGAGTTGCTCATTGCACCTGACTGGGGGTTAAAGAACTATGAATTTAATCATCGGGTTCTAAAAAGAATGAAAGAACTTGGTGCTTATCAGGGGAAGAAATATGATATGTGAGAAAAAAGCATTAATTTTGTGGCCGTTAGAATATGGAACCAATCTAAATAAAGAATAATGAACCCAAAAACAGTGATAAAAGGAAAAATCCACTATGTGGGAGTGAATGACCGTAATAAGCATTTGTTTGAAGGTATGTGGCCATTGCCTTATGGAGTGTCATACAACTCTTACCTGATAGACGATGAAACTGTAGCATTGATTGATACGGTGGATATCTGTTATTTTGAAGTATATCTTCGTAAAATAAAAAGTATTATAGGCGAACGACCTATTCAATATTTAATCATCAATCACATGGAGCCGGATCATTCTGGTTCGATCCGTTTGATTAAACAGCATTATCCGGACATTATTATCGTGGGCAACAAGCAGACTTTCGGTATGATTGAAGGATTTTATGGGGTGACGGGTGAGCAATATATGGTAAAAGATGAAGACTTTCTAGCATTAGGACACCATAAACTTCGCTTTTATATGACACCTATGGTGCACTGGCCCGAAACCATGATGACCTTTGATGAGACAGAAGGCGTTCTTTTCTCCGGTGACGGTTTCGGCTGCTTCAGTACGTTGGATGGTGGTTTCATGGATACCCGCATCAATCTGGACAAGTATTGGGATGAAATGATACGTTACTACTCTAATATTGTCGGTAAATATGGCTCTCCGGTGCAGAAAGCCTTGGCCAAACTGGGCGGACTTCCTATCTCTACCATCTGCTCGACGCACGGACCCGTGTGGACTGAAAACATTGCAAAGGTGATCGGCATTTATGATAAGTTGAGTCGTTATGCCACTGATGAAGGTGTGGTAATTGTATATGGCTCTATGTATGGTAATACGGAACAAATGGCCGAAGCTATTGCAGCCGAACTATCTGCACAAGGTGTTAAGAATATTGTCATGCATAATGTTGGCAAGAGTAATCCTTCTTATATCCTGATGGATATTTTTAAATATAAAGGTTTGATTGTTGGAAGTCCTACTTACAGCAATCAGATTTTTCCTGAAATAGAATCTTTGCTTTCCAAGATATTGGTTCGTGAAATTAAGGGACGCTATCTTGGATATTTCGGTTCCTTCTGTTGGGCTGGAGCTGCGGTGAAGCGTATGGGTGAGTTTGCCGAAAAGAGCAAATTTGAAATCGTGGGTGACCCGGTTGAGATGAAACAAGCTATGAAGAATCTCACTTATGAACAGTGCGAAAACCTGGCGCGTGCTATGGCAGACCGTCTGAAGAAGGATAGAATAAGCTGAAGAATAAAATTGAAACGTTGAAAATTCCCCCTAATTTATTAACCTACTAAATAACAAGAAAAATGAGACTAATCATTCAACCGGATTATCAATCCGTATCGCAGTGGGCTGCACATTATGTAGCTGCAAAAATTAAGGCCGCTAATCCTACACCCGAAAAGCCTTTTGTATTGGGATGTCCTACCGGCTCTTCTCCATTGGGCATGTATAAGGGTTTGATTGAACTTAACAAAAAAGGCCTTGTGTCTTTCCAGAATGTAGTAACTTTCAATATGGACGAATATGTAGGTTTACCTGAAGATCATCCTGAAAACTATTATTCTTTTATGTGGAAGAACTTCTTCAGCCATATTGATATCAAACCGGAAAACACCAACATCTTGAATGGTAATGCTGCCGATTTGGATGCAGAATGTGTCCGCTATGAAGAAAAAATCAAGTCTTATGGTGGCATCGACCTGTTTATGGGTGGTATCGGTCCCGACGGACATATTGCTTTCAATGAACCGGGTTCTTCTTTGTCATCACGTACTCGCCAGAAGACGTTGACTACAGATACAATAATTGCCAATTCTCGTTTCTTTGACAACGACGTAAATAAGGTACCTAAAACAGCTCTTACTGTAGGGGTGGGTACTGTACTTAGCGCGAAGGAAGTAATGATTATCGTAAACGGTCACAGCAAGGCTCGCGCGCTTTATCAAGCAGTAGAAGGTCCTATTATGCAGATGTGGACCATCAGCGCTTTACAAATGCACGAAAAGGGTATCATCGTTTGTGATGATGCAGCTACTGAAGACTTGAGAGTAGGTACTTATCGTTATTTCAAGGATATCGAGGCAGATCATTTGGATCCAAATACTTTGCTGAAGTAAAGAAGTGAAAACTTCATAAAGGGCGCATTAACTACGAAACTCATTGAGATTCGTGGTTAATGCGCCTCTTTTTTGTAGATAGGTATTGTGCGTATAGTTACTAATATTGCTTATTTTTAATCTTATTGATAGATTATTGGTGTTTTTTGTAACTTCACTTGATGCGAAATATCTCCTTGTAGAATAGTTGATGTGAAAATAATGAATGATTATTCGTTATATCTGCCTGCTTTTGCATGGATATGGTTGATTTATGCAGAAAAGAGCCACTACTTCCGGGTAAAAGAGTTACTACTTACAGGCGAAAGAGTTACTTCCTTGGGGCAAAAGAGCTATTACTTATCGTGAACGGACTTATCTGCTACTTCATGTTCACTTATATGTGTATTTTTGAAGAAAGGTTTTGCTCTATAATAAATGTAAGTATTTTGATATTGTATTCATAATCTGTTTTTTGCGCAAAACAACTTGCTTATTTTTGTTTTCATGGCTATCCGGACGGAAACAACACATTCTCGCTTAACTAAAAATACAAAATGTCAAAAAGATAATTTGTATACAAACCTCTTTTTCATTCTGTCATCCTGCCTCCATCCAGATATCCTTTTTTGAACATATCCACAAAAAGGAAGAAAAGAGAAAGTAATAACGGACCGAAGATGATGCCCATAAAACCGAAGATTGACAAACCGATTACTACACCGAAAATGGTGATGAGCGGATGAATATCCGCCATCTTCTTCTGAATCATGAAACGTATCAGATTGTCGAGTTGGGAGATGATAATTGCACCGAAGGCAGCCAGTCCGAGAGCTTGAAGCCAGTTGCCTATCAAGGCCATATATACGGCTATGGGAATCCATACTAAAGAGGTACCCACCATCGGAATGATACTTGCAAAGCAAGTGAAAAGTCCTGAGAGTAAAATGTTAGGGGCACCAAATATCCAATAGCCTATCATGGCTACTCCGCCCTGAATGATGGCTAGCAAGGGAATACCAATCGCGTTGGAGCGAACGATCATATTGATTTCCGACACTACATGCTGTGTATTCTTGTCGTTGAAAGGGAGAATATCGTTGAAGTATGTTTCCATCTTCTTGCCACTTATCAACATAAAGTACAGAACAAAAACAAGTACGAACATATTCACCACAAAACTACTGATACTGCCCATTACGGCCTGTCCAATACGTGGAAGGATAGATATAACGTAGGAAAGGATATCTCCGCTTAATAGGTTGTATCCGGTTTTAGCCTTAATGATGGAAGCAGCTTCTTCAAACGGAGCAATGAGGGTTTGCGGGTCGAGATTGAGGTGCTGTAGATTGATGACAGCCAACCATACTACCAATGCCAGAGGAACCAAAAAACATAGAATCGCTTCTGCAGTGATAAGAGTGGCAGCTATGCTGCGTTTCATCTTCCGCGTGGTGGATAAGTAGATCATCTGCTTTCTGACTAGGATATAGATAGTCAGCGCACCTAAAAAACCACCTAAGAAAGGGGTGATTTGTCGGAAAAGGATGATGCCTAATCCTAGGATGATTGTAATTAAGGAATATTTCCAATATTGTTCCTTGGTGCTCATAGAGTCTCTTTGTTTCATTGATAGAAACAGACAGGAACCGGAAAATGTTTAGAAATAGGTTCGTGTGATTTTGATTTTATCCTTCATCGAGCCAACCTTTTCCTTGACGGACGATTTCAATTTCTTCGTTGGTGCAGTTCACTATAGTAGAAGCTTCCGTACCGCCAATGCCTCCGTCAATCACTAAGTCCACAATATGGCCGAATTTTTCTTCTATGAGTTCGGGATCGGTGATGTATTCGATGTCTTCATCTTCATTGTAGGGAAGGGTGGTTGTCATGATCGGTGCATCTAATAGACGGGCTATTTCCTGGCTAATGGGGTTGTCCGGCATACGTATACCGACTTCTTTTCGATTGCGGAAGATCTTGGGCAGACGGGTCGTGCCATTCAGAATGAAGGTAAAAGCTCCGGGCAAGTTGCGCTTCATTAGTTTAAACGTGTTGTTGTTCACCTTGGCATATTCACTGATGCTACTTAAATTGTAACAGATGATGGACAGATTGTTCTTTTTCGGATCAATATCCTTGAGTTGACAGATTCGTTCGATGGCACGCTCTTTCAACCCGTGGCAACCGATAGCATATACGGTATCGGTGGGATAGATGATAATACCTCCGTCGTTTAGGATGTTGATGACTTGTTGCAGGTCGTCAGGATTATTGTTTTTTTCATAAAGTTTCAGTAGCATGGCAGAGTGGGGTTTTGTGATGAATAGCGCACAAAAATAACTAATAATCAACTTATAAGCAAGAAATTCATCTTTTTAGCATCTCTTTCTCCAGTTTCTTTATTTTCTTCCAGGCTTCTTTGAACTTGGGACAAAGCGTGACTGCTTTCTCATAATTTTTCATGGCAGCTTCTTTCATGTCATGTTTCAGACATTCGTCACCCATGGTGATGTATTCACGAGCATACTTTACGAGGGCTTTTTCTTTTTCCAAAGCGGCTTGTTTCAGTGCCCGGTTCTCTTCCTTCAGTTGGTTGATCAGATTCAACTTCCGACGGATGAGGCGTTGTGAAACGGGCTTTTCTATATCATAGCGAGAGTGGATAGCTTTGAAAAATTCGTCAAGAAATACATCGAACTTGCCTTCATCAAATGCTTTGGCGGCAGCAGCGTATTGCACGTCTGCTTGGGCTTGCTTCAAGGCACGGTCTATGGCTTGCCGGTTGTTGAAACGTTCGGCAAAGCCCACAATTTCAGGGCGGACAAAAACGTCGGCACGACTGATGGGTTTCTTTAGCTGGATACCTTCCAGAGAGGTACAGCGGCTGAGTGCTACATAAGCTTGCCCACCGGCAAACACTCCGCCTGTAAAATCGATGACTACCCGACTGAAAGTAAGCCCTTGGCTTTTATGGACCGTGATGGCCCAAGCCAAGCGAACGGGATATTGGGTAAAGGTTCCCAGTTCTTCTTCTTCAATCTGTTTCTTCTCTTCGTTGTATTTATAGCGGATGTTGCGCCATGATTCTCGCTTAACATCGCACTCTTTACCATCGTCGGTAATGACGTAAAGAGTCTCTTCAATGGGGTCGAAGCCACTGATTATGCCGATAGTTCCATTGACCCAACGGCGATCAAAATCATTCTTGATAAAAATGATTTGTGCGCCCGGCTTCAGTACGAGTTCTTTTGAAGTGGGGAGACTGCTTTCCGGGAAGTCACCTGTAGTTTCTCCATAGAAAGTAACCGACTCGCCGGGAAGTTCTGCCAGTTTCTTGTCATTGATATAGTCTACATTGTCGCGACGGGTGGCGAGCGTAATGTACATATCGGCTTCTGATTGCTCTATCTGTGTACCGTAACGGGTGTTGAGCAGCTGTAGATCAGACGAGCCGACAGTATTGTTGCGAATATGATCCAGCACACTGACGAATACCTTGTCTGTCTGACGATACACTTTCTGCAATTCGATGGAGACAAGATCTATCTGACTGAAAACTCTTGCAGAGAAGAAATAAGGGGTAGGGTAGAAGCGGTTCAATATTTCCCGTTCATCTCCTTTTACAACGGGCTCTAGCTGAAAAACATCACCTACCAGCAGTATTTGTTTACCTCCGAAAGGTTCGCGAAGGTTTCTGGAATAGACACGGAGAATGCGGTCAACCGCATCAATGATATCGGCACGTACCATCGAAATCTCATCGATGATAACCAGTTCCAGCTCCTCAAGCAGTTTGCGATGAGGCTTGGTATATTTAAAGAATTCATGAATGCGCCCCCGTTGCAGACTGAAATTGGGATCGTCGGGCAGAAGCGGGTAGAACGGTAGTTTAAAGAAACTATGCAAGGTACTACCTCCTGCATTGATGGCAGCTATGCCGGTGGGAGCAAGCACAACGTGCTTCTTTTTAGTGTGTTCGCAGATATATCGCAAGAAAGTTGATTTACCCGTACCGGCCTTACCCGTCAGGAATACAGACTGGCGGGTGTATTGAATGAGGTTCAGCGCATCTTGAAACTCTTTATTCCGGGTGTCGGGCGTGAAAGTCACAATGCTTATTTATCAATGATCTTGAAGTGCCTCAGAGCGTTGGCTATACCGTTGTCATCGACAGAGGTCGTAATATAGTCGGCAACTGCTTTGACTTCCTCATTGGCATTATCCATCGCTATACCAATTCCTGCATGACGGAGCATGCTGATATCGTTTCCTCCATCGCCGAAGGCCATCGTTTCTTCCAATCGGATGTTGAAGTGGCGAATGATTTCATCCATACCTTTCTGTTTGGTATTTCCTTTGGCTGTGATATCGGCAAAAGCAGGATACCAACGACCTATTTCACAATTAGGGATAGAAGGAAGGAGTTCTTGCTCTTCTTCTGCTGTGATGAAAGGGGTCATTTGGAATATTTCTTTTCCTTTGATGGCCTCTTCAGGTGTTTTTACAGGGAGAGCATCCACTTTTAGGAAGTCATGAAATATTTGTGTTACCAACTGATTGGGTTGGCAAACACAAATGTCATGCTCGCCTACGGCAATGCAGGGAATGTCTCGATCTGTACAATACTGCATAATGGCCTGTACATCTCTTGAGAGAATGGCACTTTTGTAAATAACTTCTTTACCTACAAAACAATAGCCACCATTCATAGTGATATAACCGTCAATGAGATTTCGCTCTTGCAGAAGGGCAAGATTGTTGATAATAATACCCGGACGTCCTGTTGAGATAAATATATGTATGCCTTGGGCTTTGGCAGCAGTCAATGCTTCGATGGTAGAGACTGGAATTTCATGGGTGTTGAAGCTTACCAATGTGCCGTCAATGTCAAAAAATAAGGCTTTAATCATAAGAGTCGTTTTATTTACTTGTGTGCAAAAGTACGAAATATCTTTCCTTTTGAGTACTTTTGTAGATAAATAAATGTAAAAGACTTAAACTATGCGATACAATTTTGATGAAGTGATAGAACGCCGAGGGGTCAATTCCGTGAAGTGGGATGCCGTAAAAGAGATATGGAATCGTGACGATTTGCTCCCCATGTGGGTGGCAGATATGGATTTCCGTACTCCTCCGTTTGTGATGGATGCTTTGCGTAAACGGCTTGAACATGAAGTGTTGGGTTATACCTTTGCTTGCGAAGAATGGTACGACTCCATTTGCAACTGGCTGCGTCATCGACATGAATGGAATATTACACGTGAGATGCTGACTTTTGTACCCGGTATCGTGCGTGGGCAGGCCTTTGCTTTACACTGTTTTACGAAGCCCGGTGACAAGGTATTGGTGATGACGCCGGTTTATCATCCTTTTTTTCAGGTGACTGAGCGTATGGAACGTGAAGTTGTTTATTCGGCACTTGATTTACAGGACGGACAATATGAGATAAACTTCGATCGCTTCCGACAAGATATTAAAGGTTGCAAGGTATTGATTTTCTGTAATCCTCATAATCCGGGCGGGCGCGTTTGGAAGTTAGAGGAATTGCAACAGATTGCTGAGATCTGTAAAGAGAACGATGTACTTGTGATTTCCGATGAAATACATGCGGACCTGACTTTACCGCCTTATAAACATCATTCGTTTGCTACTGTTTCGGAAGCTGCAGCACAGGTTTCTTTGACTTTCATGGCTCCCAGTAAGGCATTCAATATGCCAGGGTTGGGCAGTTCGTATGCGGTGATTATGGATGAAAAGATTCGGTCATGTTTCCAGAAGTTTATGGGGGCGGGCGAGTTTAGTGAGGGGCATCTGTTGGCTTACATCGGTGCGGCAGCAGCTTATACGCATGGTGAAGAATGGTTGGAACAGATGTTGGATTATGTAAAGGATAATATTGACTTTACGGAAAATTATCTGCGTGACCATATACCGGGCATTAGCATGATACGTCCACAGGCTTCCTATCTCATCTATTTGGACTGCCGTGCTTTGAATCTGACTCAGGAAGAATTGGTGCAGTTTTTTGTTGAGAAGGCGCATTTGGCATTGAACGACGGGACTGTGTTTGGCGAAGCGGGGAGAGGCTTCATGAGATGGAATGTCGGCTGTCCTCGTTCGGTACTGAAGCAGGCTTTGATGCAGTTGGAAGCAGCGGTGAAGCAACTCTAAATAGACGATAAATGATTTCCTGCTTAAGGATGGCAGGTAAAAGGGAAAGGTGGAAAACTAGTTTTTTCACCTTTTCTGATAAATAATCCTCTACTTTCTATTGGAGGCGGTCTATCTTTGCCTCAATAAATAGAGAATACTATGATAAAACCAATGGATGATTCAACACCCCGATTTCCGGGAATCTATCTCGTATGTATATGTTTGTTGTGGTTAGGAATGGGAAACGTTTGTGACGTGACGGCCCGTGATTTGCCGGCATTTCCCGGTGCCGAAGGTTTTGGACGTTATACTACCGGTGGGCGCGGCGGAAAAGTGTATCATGTCACGACCTTAATGGATGGCACCCAAGAAGGAACTTTGCGGCATGCTCTGATGCAGCAAGGCGCACGTACGGTTGTTTTTGATGTGGCAGGTACCATCTTTTTGAACCGTGAGTTGCGTATAGCAAATGGTGATTTGACTATTGCCGGACAGACTGCTCCGGGACAAGGTATCTGCATAGCCCGCTGTCCGGTTACGATTACGGCTGAAAATGTGATTGTTCGTTACCTTCGCTTCCGTGTGGGTAATGAGAATGGAGGTGAACCGGATGGTCTGTGCTGTATGGATAGCAAGCATGTGATTATAGATCATTGCTCCATTAGTTGGTCTGTGGATGAAACTTGCTCTGTGTATGGTGGGGAGAATTTGACGGTTCAATGGTGCCTGGTTTCCGAAAGCCTCCGTACGGCAGGACATGCCAAAGGTAAACATGGATACGGAGCTATCTGGGGAGGAGCAGGGGCGTCTTTCCATCATAATTTGCTAGCACATCACGAGAGTCGTGTTCCCCGACTGGGCCCGCGTCCTCAAACACAGAGTCGTGAATATATGGATATGCGTAATAATGTTTTCTACAACTGGGCAGGTAACGGATGTTATGGTGGTGAGGGTATGAAAATCAACATCGTCAATAATTATTATAAACCGGGTCCGGCTACTCCAACAAAAGGCACTGTCAGTTATAGAATTGCCGCCATAGGTGTTCGCACCACCCGATATTGTTATCAGGAGGATGGTATTCCTAACGTTTGGCAACCCATGGAGCATGTCTGGGGACAGCTTTACGTAGACGGGAATGTGGTGGAAGGACATCCTGATGTATCCCGGGATAACTGGACGAAGGGTATTTACGCACAAATTAATAATGCTGCTTGTGATCATACTTTTACGGAAAAGGTGAAAAGAGAAATGCGTTTGTCTTCTCCTTTGGAGACCGGAGTGATTACCACTCATACGGCAGAAGAGGCATATCGTTTGGTACTTGAAGACGCAGGTTGTTCGAAATGGCGTGACCTCATTGACGAACGTATCGTATCCGAAACCCGTAATGGTACAGCAACGTATAGTGGAAGTATTACGCAAAATGCTAAAGAGGTTCCCGGGTTGATAGATATTCCTGCCGATGTGAAACCGGAAGGAGCCATCAGTGCCTGGCCGGATTTGAGTGATGGCGGTATTGTTGCCAATGATTTGAAAGATACGGATGGCGACGGAATGCCGGATATATGGGAAATAGTGCATGGGTTGAACCCACAAGAGGTTTCAGATGGAGTATCTGCTACATTGAGTAAAGAAGGCTACACGAATCTGGAGGTATATCTGAACGCTTTAGTGGAATAATTGGTTGAAATCAAGATTTATTGTTTTGCGGGGTGTGAATGTGTTTTTTACACCTATTCCGATAGATTATCCTCCTTTTATTGAAGGCGATTATCGACTTTTGCAATGAATTAACCCACTTTATGAGATAA
>CALYZE010000023.1 GCA_945607605.1 uncultured Bacteroides sp. | reverse complement strand
AATAAAAAATGTGATAAAGTGATAATGTAATGCTATGATTGGCTGATTAGTTGACAAAGTAATAAGTTTATAGGTATTGAAATAATAGGGTGATAGATATAAACCTAATGTTTATCATTCTATCACCCTATCTTCTTATTATTTACTTTACTTTCTTATACATTCTTTCCGTGGCAGTTTTTAAATTTCTTTCCACTTCCGCAAGGACAAGGATCGTTACGTCCTACCGTCTTTTCAGCACGCATTGGTTCCCGCTTCGGTTGTTCGCGTGTATCATGTGCAGCAGCAGCTTGTTGGTTCGGATCATTCAAATCCACCTTCTGTTCACGATACTTACTCATATCTTGGCGTTGCTCGGGGGCAGCTTGGCGCACTTCCATCTGACGAGTATTTTGGGGAGCTTCAGCTGGGGCTTCCTGAACTGGAATTTGTCCGCGCATTAAGATGGATATAGTTTGATTATTGATTTTATCTACCATGGTGTCAAACAGATTGACGGATTCTAATTTGTAAATTAATAATGGGTCTTTCTGTTCATAGCTTGCATTCTGTACGGAATGTTTCAAATCGTCAAGTTCACGTAGATTTTCCTTCCATGACTCATCAATGACATGAAGTAGGATAGATTTTTCAAAAGATTGCACTACTTCCTTACATTCGCTGTCGTAGGCAGATTTCAAGTTGCAGGAGATATTGTACATACGCTTGCCATCTGTGATGGGAATCAAAATATTCTCATACATGTGGCCTTGGGTTTCATGCACCTGTTTGATGACTGGATAAGCCACCTGTGCCATACGTTCAGTCTTGCGTTTGAAGAGCACCATAGCCGCATTGAAAGTCTTGTCTGCCAATTGTTCTTTCTTTTCGTTTTTGAATTCTTCCTCGTTGAACGGAGGCTCCATAGCCAAGGTTTGTAATAAATCCATCTTGCAGTTTTCGTAGTCGGGTGCTTCGATAGCAGCAGCGCAACGATCCCAGATCATGTTCACGATATCCATGCCAATTCGTTCGCCCATTAAAGCGTGACGGCGCTTGGTATAAACAACTGTACGTTGCTTGTTCATGACATCATCGTATTCCAGCAAACGTTTACGGATACCGAAGTTGTTTTCTTCCACTTTCTTCTGTGCACGTTCGATAGATTTGGAAATCATACCGTGCTCAATCATTTCCCCTTCCTTGAAGCCAAGCTTATCCATGACTCCGGCAATACGATCGGAAGAGAACAGACGCATCAAGTCGTCTTCCAAAGAAATGAAGAATACAGAGGATCCCGGGTCACCTTGACGTCCGGCACGACCACGCAACTGGCGGTCTACGCGGCGAGACTCATGACGTTCCGTACCGATGATAGCAAGACCACCTGCCGCTTTTACTTCCGGACTTAATTTAATATCCGTACCACGACCTGCCATGTTGGTAGCAATGGTTACAGCACAACTCAAACCGGCTTTGGCTACAATATCCGCTTCTCGTTGGTGTAGTTTAGCATTCAATACGCTATGCTCTATTTTGCGCATTGTTAACATTTTACTCAGCATTTCGGATATTTCTACAGAAGTAGTACCTACGAGGACAGGGCGTCCGTCTTCTACCATCTTCTCTATTTCTTCGATAACAGCTTTGTATTTTTCGCGTTTAGTCTTGTAAACGCGGTCGTTCATATCATTACGAGAGATGGGACGATTGGTTGGGATCACTACCACATCCAACTTATAGATATCCCACAATTCACCAGCTTCTGTTTCGGCTGTACCGGTCATACCGGACAGTTTGTGATACATACGGAAGTAATTCTGCAGAGTGATAGTAGCGAAAGTCTGTGTAGCAGCTTCAACCTTTACTCCTTCCTTAGCTTCGATAGCTTGGTGCAAACCATCAGAGTAGCGGCGGCCTTCCATGATACGGCCGGTCTGTTCGTCTACAATCTTCACTTGTCCTTCGATGACTACGTATTCATCATCTTTCTCGAACATGGTATAAGCCTTCAATAACTGATTGATAGTGTGTACACGTTCTGATTTGATGGCATAGTTCGTCATCAAGGTATCTTTCTTTTCAAGACGTTGCTCATCTGTTAGATCCGTTTCGTTTTCCAATTCGGAAAGTTGCCCGGCAATATCAGGCAATACGAAGAAAGTGGGGTCTTCAGAGTTACCACTGATTAAATCCACACCTTTATCAGTCAAATCTACACTGTTCATCTTTTCCTCAATAACAAAATAGAGGGGGTCTGTAACCTCGTGCATACGTTTGTTATTCTGCTCCATGTAGATTTCCTCAGTCTTGAGCATACCGGCTTTGATGCCTTGCTCACTGAGAAATTTAATCAATGCCTTGTTCTTAGGCAAGCACTTGTGGCTACGATACAGAGCAAGGAAACCTTCCTCTACGTCTTTCTTATTGTCCGAAGCAATCAGGCGTTTGGCATCGGCAAGGTATTGTGTAGCCAATCTTCTCTGTGCCTCTACTAGTCGCTCAACCTGTGGTCGAAGTTGCTCAAAGAGTTGATCGTCACCTTTAGGTACAGGGCCGGATATAATCAAGGGAGTACGAGCATCGTCAATCAATACAGAGTCTACTTCATCGACAATAGCATAGTTGTGTTGACGTTGTACCAAGTCTTTTGGACTGATAGCCATATTGTCACGCAGGTAGTCGAAGCCGAATTCGTTGTTTGTACCAAATGTGATGTCTGCCAGATAGGCCTTGCGGCGAGCATCAGAGTTGGGCTGATGTCTGTCAATACAATCTACACTTAATCCATGAAACATATAAAGAGGTCCCATCCATTCAGAGTCACGCTTTGCCAGATAGTCATTCACAGTTACTACGTGTACGCCGTTTCCAGTCAAGGCATTAAGAAAAACTGGCAAAGTAGCTACCAATGTTTTACCTTCACCCGTTGCCATTTCGGCTATTTTACCTTTATGTAAGACTACACCTCCAAATAACTGTACATCATAATGCACCATATTCCATAGCGTATCGTTTCCTCCTGCATCCCAGTGGTTTTGGTAGATGGCTTTGTCATCTTCAATGCGCACAAAATCTTTGCTTGCAGCGAGGTGACGGTCAAATTCAGTAGCGGTAACCACTACTTCTTCGTTCTCAGAGAAACGTTTAGCAGTCTCTTTTACAATGGAGAAGGCTATAGGAAGCACTTCATCAAGAGCTTTCTCATAAATCTCCAATATTTCCTTTTCGATTTTATCAATTTGGTTGAAGAGATCTTCGCGTTGCTCCAATTCAGTATTTTCAACGCTAGCTTTCAGTTCTTCTACTTTGGTACGTTGTTCATTAGCTGAATCATGGATATAAACTTTCAACTCTTCAGTTTTAGCACGTAAGGCATCGTTGTCAAGTTTGGCAACCTCTGGGTAGGCAGCTTTGATTTTCTCCACCCACGGCTGTGTCTCTTTCATGTCGCGTGCGGATTTGTTGCCGAAAATCGAGCTTAAAAATTCATTAAATCCCATTATATATTTGTTTTTATTATTATTACATTTTGATTGGAAGATACGGTGTCACGTATTTCGTTTGCAAAGTTACATTAAAATGCTGATTTCTCAGTGATTTACAGAAGGTTTTTTAGAAATCAAGAGGAGCTGCAGCGCTTGCATTTGGGGCGCGAATGCGCATCACACTTGCCAGTGTGGGAGCAATACAGTTGGTGCTGATAGGTATGCGGATCGTTTCTGCCTTTATTCCTGCACCTAACAAGATCAGAGGGGTGGGGATGTCAGCAATACGCACCACACGATTATCCGTACTGTTTTCTTGCATAACAGTCCAACCTGGTAGCACGTCGATTTGTAAATCACCGGAACGCTTGCGGTGGAGGCCGTTACGTATACGCTCTATCTGTGGCGACCAAGGACCTAAGAGCAGACGTTGAGTAGAATATACCTCATTTACTCCGCTGAACTGGACCAGAAATTCGGCTGCTTTTTCTTGTATTTCAGCTAGATTCAGCTGTTTGTTTTCAATGAGTTTATGGTTGAGATAAATTTGCTGGTTATAGTGAGCCTCTACATATTGTCCTTCGCCGTAGGTTGCCATAAGGTACATGTTGAGCAAGGTGGCACAACGATTCAGGTAAAACTCACCTCCCGGCACACGATAGATGGCAGCATCGCTTGCTTCCGGATCAACATATCCAGTAGAAGTGAGGCAGAAGAAGACGTTGTGTAATCCTATTTTGCGATCTAGGAGTTCCAGTAAGGAAGCAATGCTTTGGTCGATACGGACATACATATCCTGTATTTCCATAGCACATTCTTGAATGCTGCGGTGGTTATAATTCCCTCCATAATAGGTCAATGATAGAAAATCAGGAGTGTCATCTTGCCCTATTGTACTTTTATTCAATAACTCCTCAGCTAATAGATTTACTTCTTCATTGATGAAAGGACTGGTAATCAGTCGGCGGAACTTATTAACGCCTTCGCCATCCAGCTTATATTTAAATGCTTCTGTGCGCCATTCAGGCAGGAATGTATAGCTAGTGATGGGATGCACTGGAGTCCATACTTTATCTTTGAGACGGAAGTCAGGCGATTTTTGTTCGTTGTATTGACTAAGCCACCAAGGGAACTCGGCATAATAAGTAGTGCTGCACCACTTTCCGGTATTTTCATTAAGCCAGAATGCACCATTCCCGGCATGACCTGCACCAAAGATGGCCGCATCGCGAAAAGGGGCGATGGCATAGACTAATCCCTTGTTTCGTGTAGCTATTTTCAGTTCATCGGTAAGGGTAGAGTTTAAGAGTTGGGAAGGAGAGGAGTTTTCGTTGGTATAGTTACCCATGAAGTTAGAATCGTCCACACAATTCACAGGTCTTAGGGTGTTGATATCTAACCAGTTCTCTGCAATAATACCATTTATAGAAGGGGTGCTTCCTGTATAAATGGCTGCAATGGCCGAAGCGCGGTCTGTTCCTGAAAAAGGAAATTCCGCTTGGCGGAATACTTTGCCTTCACGCATCAATCGTTTGAAACCTCTTTCGCCATATAAAGAGGAGAATGCTTCCATGTAATCCGTGCGCAACTGGTCGATGGTCAGTGTTACTACAAGCTTTGGAGTAGCAGGTAATGGTTGAGCTTGCAGGCTACCAAATGTTAGAGCGAGTATGGAAGTTATCAGTCCTTTTTTCATTACGATCGTTTATATGTGAGAATGAGGTTGCTTACAGAGCGTATCAGTAAACATAGTGCCAAAGGTAATACAGCTAAGTTGATTTTTTGCGGGATTACCCCCCAAAGACATATAAAAAGTATTAAAACTGCGAAATTTGCCAGCATGTACCTACTTAATTTGTTTTTGCGTACCCTATTTATCATGCAAGGAAGGCATATTAAATGAAATGGGTGAAACACGAACAATAGATAGTTAGGACTGACGGCTGGATGTTGAGAAAATATGGCTAAAAATGCTAAAACACATCCAGCAGCTCCAGCTACAAAGAAGAGTATCAAGTCAATGGGCCAAAGCGTTTTTCTTTTGCGAAGGCCATAAATAGTGGTAGCTGTTACGAAGATCAACAACAACAGTGTCGACTGCATAGGAGTTATTCCTCCTGATTGGAAATCAGAGGCTGTTTTTCCTGTTGCTACCACTTTTTCTTCAGAGAAAATTAAGGAATGCGTATTTCCTCTTTCATCTATAACCTGCGCTGTGTTGAAATACTTTTGTACGTAGAAGGGAATGAACATCATCAGTCTCCGGTTGATGGGCTTGTCAGCCTGGCTACCCATACACATATCCATACCGAAGCGTGACCATAAATGATCTTTGCTGTATTGATGCAGCAAATCTCGGAAAGTAACCCCTATGTTGTCATCAGTCATGTTGTCAGCATATTGTAAAGTGCCGTCAATGGCTTTCTCGATCTGATCGCGTGGACGGGTCGCACAGTTATCATAAAAGAAGTTGTAGCGGTATATGCGATTTTCCGGGAGATAATTTTCTTTCAGTAGATTGACCAGGCGATCTTTTTCTTTCTGATTGAGATTCAGAGTTTGCTGCCATACGTCACGTCCTAAGTAGTTATACTCAGCGGCAAAGTGTTCGTAGTTACTTACTCCTAGTTGATAATCTGTCTCACCCAAAGCGAAACGGAAGATGAAGTTAGGCGCATTGAAATTAAACATTCCGTAGTTGAATACAGCATCAGTACCTTGTGTGAAGTTTTCATACCGGATGGCAGTATGACCGAAAAGTGAATAGATTTCTCCACCCGAAGCACACGTCAGTAAACTGATTCGTATAGAGTCAGGGGTATTTTCTTTTTCTGTTTGCGTTTGAGCGGTAGCCGTGATAGGGGCTAAAAACAAGAAAATGAGATATATAGAAATAAATAAATTCACTTTCATGTCGCAAAAATACAATAAATCTCTGAAATAGACGAATGAAATGAAATAAATGCATCAGAAAAGAACTTAGTCACTGATGCAGGAAATGCTGTCTTTTGGGGTCTTTTTTTCTACAATCCTATCGGGCTAAAAGGAAAGCAACACAACGGGTAGTTTATCGGGGGCTTACCTATATTCAGTGGGAACATAGTATATTCCACAAGGCAAAAAACATCCTTTTATACAAAAAAAAGAGGACAAATAGATTTATCTCCAAACTTCTCTTGTGAACTGTTTACTAAAACTCCCCCGGCGTTTTAGTAAAACATCGGCAACGATTTAGTAAAACGTCTGCCTCAATTTAGTAAAACGATCTTAGCTCCATAGAATCTACAAGGAACGGATATTGATTACTGTTTAAATAAACTTAGAAAATTTCGTACATAACAAATTGCATAAACTTCACTCCAATGAAGTTCCATTATCTTATCATCCGCAGAAGGGAATGACCTAACCGTTCTTAAAAGAGAAGTCACTGATAGCTTTATAAACAGAGATATCTTTGCTGATAAGCTATACTCTGACTTTTCTTACTGGGGCAATAAGTAGCAAGAGCAAGGGGTAGCTATGCCAACTCCCGAAAAAGCAATAAAAACAGAGGCGCCGGTTATTATTCAAAGAGAGAAAGCCGGGAGAGGCCTGTTTCTACAGCTGTATCAAAGGTCAGACAACCCATAGACTCCTTTTTCAACTGGTTGAATGAAAAAACAAACATTCAAAGAGTGATGTGTGTATACCATTTGCCTCATTTTTTTAGGATATGAGTCTTATTTTGATGCGGTTGTCCTGAAAAGATAACGAAAACTGGGGTGAAGTTGGTTGTTTTGATTATCTTTGCACCCATTTTATCAGACACTAATGTTTCATTATGCAGATACGAATAAATAAATACATTAGCGAAAGTGGCTACTGCTCACGTCGCGAGGCCGATAAATATATTGAAAACGGCGGTGTTACCATTGATGGAAAAACGGCGGAAATAGGGAGTCAGGTCTCTACCGGACAAGTCGTGAAGGTATTTGGTGAGATCATCAAAGGAAAAGCGGAATCTATTATCATTGCTTACAACAAACCGGTAGGCATCGTCAGTACCACCGACGCTGCGGAAAGGGATAATGTTGTAAATGCAATCGGACACTCCGAACGCATCTTTCCCATCGGACGGCTGGACAAAGATTCGCAAGGGCTATTATTGCTTACCAACGAGGGCGATATAGTCAACAAAATATTGCGTGTCAACAATAATCACGACAAGGAATATTTCGTAACGGTGGACAAGCCGATTACAGCTGAATTCATTAAACGTATGCAAGGCGGTATCCCTATTCTGGGAGTCGTTACACGCAAATGTGAAATTACCCAAAAAAGTCCCAGTTCATTCATGATTGTTTTGCGTCAGGGTCTCAACCGGCAGATTCGCCGTATGTGCGAGTATCTGGGGTATAATGTTATCAAGCTACAGCGCACACGTATCATGCACATCCATCTGAACGATTTAAAAATCGGACAATATAGAGACTTAACACCTGCCGAGACTGAACTGTTATATCAGAAGATTGCCAATTCGGTAAAAACAGAAGAAGCTTCCGCTAAGAAAGGGAAGCCTGCGGTAAAGAATAAAATTTCCGTTAAAAGCAATAGTGTCATTCCAAAGGGTACAGTTGCTAAAAGCCAACAGAGCAAGTCTTCTACTTCTAAGAAAGGGCGTCTGGCATCAGGCAACTTTAAACCGGCGAAACCAACAGCAGATAAAAAGACTTCTTACAACCCCAAAAGCAAAACTCAAAGAAGCTCCAGATAATCCATAACCGGATAATAGGATTATCCGGGGAACACACTTATACAGATAAAAGCTCAATCTAAAGACAAATTCCGAGGAAATCTCGGTAGTTCGTTTGATGACACCTGAGAGAAAATCCGTAATTTTGTGTACTGGCATAGGGCTGAATCTATTTTTGATTTGGTACTCTACAGTTATTCATTTTCTGCGACAGGCAGAAATCCCTATGCTTTTTTTATGACAGTATGCAGATGCTCATTTTAACTTGCGAAACTTAAATAAATAACGTGTGATAGAAAATATTATATGAATCTGTATTTTAGCTGTTTTTTAAAATAAAAGTGTAACTTTGCGCCGCTAAAAAAGTATGCAAAACAATGAATCTAATCATTGATATAGGAAATACCGTTGCCAAGATAGCAGCGTTTGCAGATGCAGACCTGGTAGAAGTGGTGTTTGATTCAAATGTTACGTTGGAACTTTTACCTGAGTTTTGTTGTAAGAATGCTTGCAGCAGAGCTATTGTAGCTACAGTAAT
Organism: uncultured Bacteroides sp.; assembly: GCA_945607605.1. GTDB lineage: Bacteria > Bacteroidota > Bacteroidia > Bacteroidales > Bacteroidaceae > Bacteroides. The sequence continues at coordinate 27,490 of CALYZE010000023.1, read as the reverse complement.
AGATTTGAGTGAGCAAGCTTTGACGCAGTTGAATTCATTGTCTATTCCTATACTTTGGTTGAACGAAAAAACCTCATTGCCGGTAGAAAATCTTTATGAAAGTCCTCAAACGTTAGGTTATGATCGTATGGCAGCAGTGGTTGGAGCTTACGAACAGTTCCCAAAGAGAGATTTGCTAGTGATTGATGCAGGAACTTGTATTACTTATGAATTACTTGATGCTGCCGGATGTTATCATGGAGGAAATATCTCTCCAGGTTTGCAGATGCGGTTTAAGGCACTTCACCAGTTTACAGGAAAGCTTCCCTCTGTCTCTGCTGAAGGGCCTCTTCTGGAGATCGGAAAAGATACCGAGACGGCGATTCGCGCTGGAGTACTGAAGGGAATCGAATATGAAATCACCGGTTACATTATGGCTCTTAAGCATAAATATCCTGAACTTTTGGTTTTTTTAACGGGCGGTGATGATTTTTCTTTTGATACAAACTTAAAAAGTATCATCTTTGCAGACAGATTTTTAGTATTGAAAGGATTAAATAGAATTTTAAACTACAATAATGATAGGATATAGACAAACACTTTTGGTGCTCTTGCTTGCGATATTATCAGGAGTGGCAGTCGCTCAAAATAATACAAATTCTCCCTATACACGATACGGATATGGACAATTGGCTGATCAAGGTTCAGGTAATAGTAAGGCTATGGGCGGTATTGCTTATGGGTTGCGTGACAAGTATCAAACCAATTTCGTCAATCCAGCATCCTATACAGCTGTAGATTCGCTTACCTTTATATTCGACGGTGGTATTTCTTTACAAAATACAAACTTTAGTAATGGTACTGTAAAACAAAATGCCAAAAATTCGAGCTTTGATTATATTACTATGCAATTTCGTGCAAGTAAGTGGGCAGCAATTAGTTTAGGTATGTTACCTTATTCGAATGTGGGATATAGCTTGGGTAAAATCACTGAAAATCCGGACGTACCTTCTAGTTCGAGTACCGTATCCTATTCCGGTGATGGCGGCTTGCATCAACTTTATTTAGGAGCTGGTTTTAAAATAATTAAAAATCTTTCTGTTGGTGCGAATTTTTCTTATCTTTGGGGGGATATCTCACAGACTGCGTATCAGGCATTTCCTTCTGATGCATCGATTATGCCTTTTACCAGAGCCTTTAATGTGGCAATAAAGAGTTATAAGCTTGATTTTGGCGCACAGTATACGCAACAGTTTGGAAAGAAACATGCAGCTACTTTAGGGATTGTGTTTTCTCCGGGACATGAGTTAAATAATGATGCCTATGTGCAAGATCAAACGGGAAATTCAACCACAGGAGCTACTGTTAGTACTAGAGATTCAATCATTACTACGGGGCTGCCTACAACTTTGGGTATAGGTGTGACATATGTATACAATGACCGCTTGACGGTGGGAGTTGATGCTATGTTTCAAAACTGGAACAAAACAACCTTCATGAATCAAGAGGATGCGTTATGCCAGCGTGGAAAGATAGCAGTTGGTGCAGAGTATCTCCCCAACCCGATGGGAAGAAGTTATTTAGCACATGTAAAATATCGTTTGGGAGCTTATTATTCTAAACCTTATTATAAAATACATGGTGAACGTGCTGCAGATGAATATGGACTAACGGCAGGATTTGGGTTGCCGATACCGAGAACTCGTTCTGTGTTGAGCCTTTCTGCACAATATGTGAAAATAAAAGGAACGCAAGCTGCGTTCTTAGATGAAAATACTTTCCGTATCTGTATTGGAGTAACCTTTAATGAACGCTGGTTCTTCAAACGTAAAGTGGATTGATGATAAAGAATAGACAAAAATATAACAACTAAAATTTAAATACAATGAAAATTAAGACGCTTGTGGCCGTTCTGCTTCTTATGGGGGGCGCAACCACCACTTTTGCTCAGACTGAAGATTGTAATAAAAACAGTAGTATTTCGCATGAAGCTGTAAGAGCTAAAAATTTTAAAGATGCTTATGCTCCATGTATGGCTGTTTTGAAAGACTGTCCTACATTACGTTACTATACTTATGGTGATGCGATGGATATTTTGCACTCCTTTTTGCAAGGAATTACAGATCGCAATTCAGGCGATTATAAAAAATATTTTGAGGAATTGATGCAGGTACATGATCAAAAAGTACAGTATATTCCTGAGTTTTTGGCAAAAGGGATGAAGATAACAATGAGTGCTAAAGGTGCTGTAGGAGCTAAGGCTATTGATTATTTGCAATACGCTCCAACACCGGATTTGAATCAGGTATATGGATGGCTGAAGGAATCTGTAGATGCAGACAAAGGGGAGACTTCGGGTGCTGTTCTTCACTACTTCTTAGATGTTTCTATGCAGAAAGTAAAAGCAGACGATAATCATACGGATCAGTTCTTCCAAGACTATATTGATGCTTCTAAATATGCAGACGATGCTATTGCTGCTGAGACTAATGAGAAGAAAAAAACGAATCTACAGGCTATTAAGGATAACTTGGTAGCTATGTTTATCAACAGTGGTGTTGCTGATTGTGAATCCTTGCAGAATATCTATGGCCCTAAAGTAGAAGAAAATAAGACGGACTCTGCATTCTTGAAAAAAGCGATTGCTATCTTGAAGATGATGAAGTGCAACGAAAGTGAAGCATACTTCAAAGCTTCTGAATATATGTATCGGATTAATCCGACTGCAGATGCTGCCGTAGGTGTTGCTTATATGTATTATAAGAAAAATGACTTTGATAATGCAGTGAAATACTTCGATGAAGCTTTGTCTAAAGAAAATGATAACATCAAGAAAGCTGAAATGGCTTATGCTACTGCTGCTATTTTGATGCAGGCTAAGAAATTATCACAAGCAAGAAACTATTGCCAAAAGGCTATCAACTATAATGAAAATTACGGTGAGCCTTATATCTTGTTAGCTCAAATGTATGGCTCTAGTCCTAACTGGAGTGATGAACCTGCTTTGAATAAATGTACCTACTTTGTGGTTATTGACAAGTTGCAGCGTGCGAAATCTGTAGATCCGAGTGTAACTGATAAAGCTAATGAGTTGATTTCTACTTATGCACGTCACACACCGCAAGCTAAGGATTTGTTTATGTTGGGTTATAAGGCCGGTGACCGCATTACTATCGGTGGTTGGATCGGTGAATCTACAACCATTAGATAAAACTATGTCGATACAACTCATTAACGTTGTTTATCATAGAAATACGAGCATAACCATTCTCCTTGGGGCAATGGTTATGCTCGTGTTATTTTCTTCTTGTTCGGGGCGAAAGAAAGATTTGGGTGCCGCTATCACCGAACGGGATTCTCTGCCTATGATGGATACTCGTGGAGTAACTACATTGATTTCTGACTCAGGAATTACCCGCTATCGCATCAATGCAGAGGAGTGGTTAGTTTTTGATCGAAAAAATCCTCCTTATTGGGCCTTTGAAAAAGGTATATATCTCGAGAATTTTGATTCGTTGTTTCAGGTAGAAGCAAGTATCAAAGCGGATACCGCTTATTTCTTTAATAAAGAGGAATTGTGGAAGTTGATGGGAAATGTGGATATAAAAAATTTGAAAGGCGAACACTTTAATACGGAGCTATTGTATTGGGATCAAAAAAAACAGAAGGTCTATTCGGATCGATTTATAAGGATCGAACAACCTGACCGAATCATAACGGGACGTGGTTTTGAATCCAACCAGCAAATGACCATTTATACTATTCGTCAACCGGAAGGTATCTTTTATATTGATGAAGAAACCGCGGCTGTTGATAGTTTGAAAACTGACACCATTAATTAATACTATGGATACTGTCATCTATTTACTGATAACTATGGTTTTCTCCGCCTTCTTTTCAGGTATGGAGATTGCTTTCGTTTCTGTGGATAAATTACGCTTTGAAATGGAACGGAAACTTGGTGTAATATCTAGTATTCTGACTTATTTTTTACGTAATCCTAATAATTTTATCTCCACCATGTTGGTGGGGAATAATATTGCACTCGTCATTTACGGTATTCTTATGGCGCAAGTCATTGAGACTAATCTGTTGGCTGGAGTGATTTCCAATCATTTTCTAATGGTGTTGGTGCAAACCATTATTTCTACTCTCATTATTCTGGTTACCGGTGAATTTCTACCTAAAACATTATTTAAGATTAATCCGAATCTGATGTTGAGAGTGTGTGCAGTCCCTTTGTTTATCTGTTATGTCGTTCTGTTCCCTATATCTAAATTTGCTTCCGGAGTGTCTTACCTATTTTTGCGGATATTTGGCATGAAAATTAATGAGGAAGCCTCTGCAAAAGCTTTTGGGAAAGTAGATTTGGATTACTTTATTCAGTCAAGTATAGAAAATGCTGATAGTGCAGTAGAACTGGATTCCGAAGTGAAAATATTTCAAAATGCTCTTGATTTCTCGAATATTAAGATACGCGATTGTATTGTGCCACGTACAGAGATTGTTGCAGTAGATCTGACAACTTCCTTAGAAGAATTGAAGAATATATTTGTTGAATCCGGCATTTCCAAGATCATTGTGTTTGACGGTAATATAGATAATGTAGTAGGATATATTCACTCCTCAGAGATGTTTCGTAATCCTGATGATTGGCGAAATAATGTAAAAGAAGTCCCGATTGTACCCGAAACGATGGCAGCGCATAAACTAATGAAATTGTTTATGCAACAGAAAAAAACGATTGCTGTCGTAGTAGATGAGTTTGGAGGAACCTCGGGTATTGTTTCATTGGAAGATTTGGTTGAAGAAATCTTCGGTGATATTGAAGACGAACATGACAATACATCTTATATCTCCAAGCAGATTGAAGAACATGAATATATACTTTCGGCTCGTTTAGAAATAGAGAAAGTGAACGAAATGTTTGGGTTGGATTTACCCGAGTCAGATGATTATTTGACGGTGGGAGGATTGATTTTGAATCGCTATCAGAGTTTTCCGAAATTGCACGAATTGATTACTGTAGGCAACTACCAGTTCAAGATAATTAAGATGACAGCTACCAAAATTGAGCTGGTGCGCTTAAAAGTCATCGAATAATTCTATTTAGGCGTATTTTTTTATAGAATAAATAGATGCGTATTAGCATTTTTTGTATCTTCGTGCGCTTAAATGAACATAACCAGAAAATAATAATAAACAAATAAATCATATTAACAAAAATGGCAACATTACAAAACATTCGGTCTAAAGGACCTTTATTGGTGATTGTTATTGGTTTGGCGCTGTTTGCTTTCATCGCAGGTGACGCGTGGAAAGTGCTTCAGCCACACCAGTCACAAGACGTAGGTGAAGTGAACGGGGAGACTGTTTCCGCTCAGGACTATCAGGCAATGGTAGAAGAATATACAGAAGTTGTAAAATTCTCCAGTGGCATGAGCGCATTAAGCGATGAGCAAACCAACCAAATTAAAGACGAAGTATGGAAAAGATACGTAGAAACTAAGTTGGTTGAAAAGGAAGCAAAAAAACTAGGTTTGACAGTATCGAAAGCTGAACTCCAGGCTATTATTGATGCTGGTGTACATCCGATGTTGCAGCAAACTCCGTTTCGTAATCAGATGACCGGTGCTTTTGACAAAGACATGTTGAAGAAATTCTTAGTGGATTATTCTAAGATGAATGCAGGGCAGATGCCTGCTGACTATGCAGAGTACTACAATTCTATGTATAAGTTCTGGTCTTTTATTGAAAAAAACCTTGCACAGACTCGTTTGCAGGAAAAATATCAAGCCTTGATTACTAAATCTTTGTTTTCTAATCCAATAGAAGCGCAGAATGCTTTTGACGGAAGAGTAGATCAGTCTGACTTGTTATTAGCAGCCATTCCTTATTCTTCTATTGTTGACTCTACAGTTACTGTAACAGAAAGTGACTTGAAAGCTGCTTATGATAAGAAGAAAGAGTTGTTTAAGCAATACGTGGAGACTCGTAACATTAAATTCATTGATGTGCAAGTAACTGCAAGTGCAGAAGATAAGGCTGCAATCCAAAATGAAATGACAGAATATACAGAGCAGCTAGCTGGAACTCCTGCTGACTACACTACTTTTGTTCGTTCTACAGGTTCTGCAACTCCTTATGTGGATTTGTTTTATACGGCCAGTGCTCTACCTGCTGATATCTCAGCTCGTTTGGACTCAGTAGCAATAGGAGGTGTATATGGACCTTACTTCAATGCTGCAGATAACACAATCAACTCTTTTAAGAAGTTAGAAGTGGCTACATTGGCTGATTCTATTGAATACCGCCAGATTCAAGTAGTTGCAGAAGATGCTGCTAAGACAACCTCTTTGGCTGACAGTATCTATGGTGCAATCAAGGGTGGTGCAGACTTTGCAGAAATTGCTAAAAAGTATGGACAGACAGGTGAGCCGACTTGGATTTCTTCTACCAACTATGAAGGTGCGCAGATTGATGGCGATAACTTGAAGTATATTTCTGCCATTACTACTTTAGGTCAAAATGAATTAGCAAATCTATCTTTAGGACAGGCTAACGTTATCCTGCAAGTGACTAACAAGAAAGCGGCTAAGCAAAAATATAAAGTGGCTGTGATCAAACGTCCAGTTGAATTCAGCAAGGAGACTTATAGCAAGGCGTACAACGAGTTTAGTCAGTTCATTGCCGCTAACAATACTTTGGAAAAGATGGCTGCTAATGCAGAAGACGCCGGTTATAGACTATTGGATAAGATCGATTTATATAGCTCTGAACACGGTATTGGTGGTGTGAGAGGCACCAAGGATGCTTTGAAATGGGCGTTTGAGGCAAAGGCTGGTGACGTTTCTGGGTTATATGAATGCGGTGAAAGCGACCGTATGTTGGTTGTTGGCGTGGTAAGCATTGTACCTGAAGGATACCGTCCGTTAGCTTTAGTGAAAGATCAGTTGAGACCTGAGATTCTTCGTGATAAGAAAGCTGAAAAGATTATGGCCGACTTGAAGGCTGCTAATGCAACTTCATTCGAACAGTATAAAAATATGGCCAATGCAGTTAGCGACTCTGTAAAGCATGTCTCTTTTGCTGCTCCTGCTTATGTTCCAGCGTTGCGTAGCAGTGAGCCTTTGATAAATGCTTATGCTTCTGTTGCCGAACTGAATAAACTAAGTGCACCAATCAAGGGTAATGGTGGTGTGTTCGTTTTGCAACCTTATGCAAAAGAAAAATTGAATGAAACATTCGATAAAGAAACGGAAGAAGCTACTTTAGCTACTATGCATGTTCGTATGGCAAGCCAATTCATGAATGACTTATTCTTGAAAGGTGAAGTAAAAGATAATCGTTACTTGTTCTTCTAAAAAAGAATAAGAATACAGGAAATAAGAAGCCGTTCGGGTAATACTACCGGACGGCTTTTTCATTCTCTGGTTATTTCATTTTTTTGTCTGGGACATTGCCTTTGTGCTACTTTATTTTTACCTTTGCAAGCTGACGTGTACTTTTGTTTTCGTGTCAAGATGGAAAAAGGACATTAATTACAGTATAAAACAATTAGATTATGCAGAAAAAGCCTCTTTTAGGCCTGACTCTTTCCGAATTACAGTCTGTAGTAAAGAATCTGGGTATGCCCGGTTTCGCAGCTAAGCAGATTGCTTCCTGGCTTTATGATAAGAAGGTAACTTCCATTGATGAGATGAGTAACTTATCATTAAAACATCGTGAATATTTGAACGATGTCTATGAGATAGGTGCAGAAGCTCCTATAGATGCGATGCGTTCTATAGATGGTACGGTGAAGTATCTTTACAGAGTTGGTGAAGGACGCTTTATTGAAGCAGTCTATATCCCAGATGAAGATCGTGCTACACTTTGTGTTTCCTCTCAAGTAGGCTGTAAAATGGACTGCAAGTTTTGCATGACCGGTAAACAAGGTTTTACAGCTAACCTTACTGCTAATCAAATTATCAATCAGATAAGCTCATTGCCTGAACGAGATAAGTTGACTAATGTTGTATTCATGGGCATGGGAGAACCTTTGGATAACTTGGATGAGGTCTTGAAAGCGCTGGAAGTGATGACAGCTTCTTATGGCTACTCTTGGAGTCCTAAGCGCATTACACTTTCTACTGTAGGATTGCGGAAAGGGTTACAGCGCTTTATTGAGGAATCCGACTGTCATCTTGCTATCAGCCTCCATACTCCGGTGCCCCTTCAACGTCGGGAATTGATGCCTGCCGAAAAAGCGTTTTCTATCACCGAAATTGTAGAATTGTTAAGAAATTATGATTTTAGCAAGCAGCGTAGACTGTCTTTTGAATATATTGTTTTTAAAGGAGTGAATGACTCAATGCTTTATGCCAAAGAGCTCATGAAGTTATTGCGCGGCTTGGATTGTAGGATTAACTTGATTCGTTTTCATGCCATACCGGGAGTTGATTTAGAAGGATCTGAAATGGAAACGATGGTTGGTCTGCGCGATTACTTCACATCTCATGGATTATTTGCCACTATACGCGCTTCCCGAGGTGAGGATATATTTGCTGCTTGCGGTATGCTTTCTACGGCTAAACAAGAAGAGAATAAGCAAGAATTAATATAAATTATTAACTTTGATATGGAGGATATACGCATTCTTCGTAGCTTTGTGAAAACTAAAAATATAGAGATATGAAAAAACACCTGTTTTATTTAAGTATGGCTCTCGTGCTGACGCTTTTTACTGCATGCAGTAACAGCAAAAAAGGTGTGTTTACTCCTACTTCAAGCGGTCGTGCGTATGAACTTTTGGTTGTAGTTAATCTTGATGTATGGGAACGTCCTGCTGGCAGAGCTTTGTTTGATGTGCTCGATTCTGATGTGCCGGGACTTCCTCAGTCTGAGCGTTCGTTCCGTATGATGTATACATCTCCTTCTAATTACGATGCTACATTGAAGTTGCTTCGCAATATCATTATAGTAGATATAAACAAGGATCTTTATACTCAGCCTAAATTCAAGTATGCGAAAGATGTATATGCTGCTCCACAGTCTATCTTGACTATTCAGGCACAGGACGAAGCTTCTTTTGAGAAATTTGTCGAAGAAAATACACAAGTGATCATAGATTTTTTTACCCATGCAGAAATGAATCGTCAAATTGCCGTGTTGAAAGATAAGCATAGCGATTATATAGCCACTAAGATAAAGAGCCTGTTTGATTGTGATGTATGGGTACCGGGTGAATTGACTTCCACGAAAGAAGGTAAAGATTTTTTCTGGGCAGGAACGAATGCCGCTACCGGAGATCAGAATTTTATCATTTACTCTTATCCCTATACTGACAAAGACACATTTACCAAAAAACATTTCGTGCAAATGCGTGATTCTGTGATGAAAGCTAATATTCCGGGTGCAAGAGAAGGTATGTATATGATGACAGACTCCTTGATGACGGATGTACGTCCTATCAGCGTACAAGGAGAATATGCATTAGAAGCTCGTGGTCTGTGGCGTATGAAAGGTGACTTTATGGGCGGTCCGTATGTATCACATACTCGTTTGGATAAAGTTAACCAACGGATTATCGTATCTGAAATATTTATTTATTCACCTGATAAAATGAAACGTAATCTGGTCCGTCAGATGGAGGCTTCGCTTTATACTTTGAAGTTGCCTAACAGTAAACAGGAAGGCGTTGACATTCCAGTGAACGTAGCCTCTAAAGATTCTAAATAACAAACAATAAAATGGAAGATAATAAAATAAGAGTCGGCATTACGCAAGGCGACATTAATGGAGTGGGTTATGAGGTAATTCTGAAAACATTTGCAGATCCTGTAATGCTTGAGTTATGTACACCTATTATTTATGGCTCGCCTAAGGTAGCTGCTTATCACCGCAAATCTCTTGATTTACCTACTAACTTTAGTATTGTGAATTCTGCATCAGAAGCAGCAAGCAACCGTTTGAGTGTAGTGAATTGTACGGATGATGAAGTTAAAGTAGAATTCTCCAAACCTGATCCTGAAGCGGGAAAGGCTGCATTCGGTGCGTTGGAGAAAGCGATTGAGGAATATAAAGAAGGGTTGATAGATGTCATTGTGACAGCTCCTATAAATAAGCATACTATCCAGTCCGAGGAATTTTCATTTCCGGGGCATACGGAATATATTGAACAAAAGTTGGAAGATGGCGGAAAAGCCTTGATGATCTTGATGAAAGATGATTTTCGGGTGGCTTTGGTGACTGGACATATTCCTGTGAGTCAGATTGCATCGACCATTACTAAAGAGTTAATACAAGAGAAATTAATGATCTTCAATCGTTCTTTGAAGCAAGATTTCGGTATTGGAGCGCCACGTATTGCCGTACTGTCTCTGAATCCACATGCAGGAGACGAAGGGCTGCTTGGAACGGAAGAACAGGAAATTATTACTCCTGCTTTGCAAGAGATGGCGGCTAAGGGAATACTTTGCTATGGACCTTATGCAGCAGACGGCTTTATGGGCTCAGGCAACTTTACTCATTTTGACGGTGTGTTGGCAATGTATCATGACCAAGGATTGGCTCCGTTCAAGGCGTTGGCTATGGATGAAGGAGTAAATTATACCGCCGGACTTTCTGTTATACGCACTTCACCTGCTCACGGCACTGCTTATGATATTGCAGGAAAAGGACTTGCTTCGGAAGATTCTTTCCGCCAAGCTATTTATGTTGCCACCGATGTGTTCCGTAACCGTCAGCGTGATAAAGCGGCTCATGCCAATCCTTTGCGCAAACAATATTACGAGAAACGTGACGATAGCGATAAATTGAAGCTTGATAGCGTAGAAGAAGATTTATAATATGACGAAAGCGGAAATACAACAAGTAAAATTACGTTTTGGCATCATTGGTAGCAATGAAGCATTGATACGTGCAATCGATATTGCCATCCAGGTGGCACCTACCGACTTGTCTGTGTTGATTACTGGTGAAAGTGGGGTGGGAAAAGAAAGTTTTCCGCAAATTATCCATCAATATAGTAGGCGTAAACATGGGCAATACATTGCTGTAAACTGTGGCGCCATTCCAGAAGGAACCATTGACTCCGAATTGTTCGGTCATGAGAAAGGAGCTTTTACGGGAGCTATTGGCGAACGGAAAGGTTACTTTGGTGAAGCAAACGGCGGAACTATTTTCTTGGATGAAGTTGGCGAATTACCTTTACCAACCCAAGCTCGTTTACTTCGTGTGCTTGAAAGTGGAGAATTTATAAAAGTTGGTTCTTCTAAAGTTGAGAAAACAGATGTGCGTATTGTTGCCGCTACCAATGTAAACCTCACGCAGGCTATTGGAGACGGACGTTTTCGCGAAGATTTATACTATCGTTTGAATACGATTCCCATTCAAGTCCCACCTCTGCGTGAGCGTGGTGAGGATGTAGTATTATTATTTCGTAAATTTGCATCGGACTTTGCTGAAAAATATCGTATGCCTGCCATACAATTGACAGAGGATGCTAAACAAATGCTTTTGTCTTATTCTTGGCCTGGCAATGTGCGACAGTTAAAGAATATTACAGAACAGATTTCTATCATTGAGACGAATCGTGAAATCAATTCCGCCATCTTGAGAGGATATCTGCCCGAACAAAATAATGCGCAACGTCTTCCGGCCTTGTTTGGTGTTAAGAGTAACAAAGGATTTGAGAGTGAGAGAGAAATTCTTTATCAGGTCCTCTTTGATATGCGTAAGGATGTGACGGAATTGAAAAAGCTGGTACATGAGATTATGACCGAACCGACAAGGGGAGTAGTAAGTAGCCCGACGGTTGCTTCTTCTGCCTATTATACGCCAAATGCTCCTACAGTCACCCCTCCAGTAAGCTCTGGTGTGCCTACAATTATACATCCTTCGATAAAAAACTCTCACTCCATGGTTGATGATATTCAGGATACGGAAGAGTATGTAGAGGAATCTCTCTCATTGGATGAAGTAGAGAAAGAAATGATACGCAAAGCACTTGGAAGACATCACGGCAAGCGTAAAAGTGCAGCACAAGATTTGAATATCTCTGAACGCACTTTATACAGAAAGATAAAAGAATATGGATTGGATTAAAAAAATAGCACCGTTTGCTGCCTTAACCTTTGTGGTCTGTGTAGTATATTCCTGTAGAATCTCTATGGGACTCGCTCCGATTAGCTCTATCGACTATACTAAAGTGAAGACAATTTCTATTGCTGATTTTCAGAATCGTGCGGAATATGTATATGCACCGTTGGCTACGGAGTTTAACCAGAAATTGAAAGATATGTTCATACAGCAGACTCGTCTGCGTGTAGTTAATAGTGGTGGTGATCTTGAAATAGATGGCGAAATAACGGGTTATAACCAATATAATGAATCAGTGGACGCCAGCGGATATTCTTCAAAGGTAAAACTGACATTGACTGTCAATGTGCGCTATGTAAATAACACCAATCATGAAGAGGATTTTGAACAACAATTCTCTGCTTTCCAAACTTATGATTCTTCGCAGTTATTGACAGCCGTACAAGACAATCTGATCACTTTAATGGTGAAAGATATTACTGAACAGATATTTAATGCTACTGTAGCTAACTGGTAATTTAAGAATGACATCTGCTCATTTACAACAATGGATTCAGCATCCTGAAACGCTGGATAGGGATACTTTGTATGAACTACGTACTTTGGTGACGCGTTATCCTTATTTTCAGTCGCTCCGGTTGCTTTATCTCAAAAACCTCTATTTGCTGCATGACATTAACTTTGGCGCTGAATTGCGCAAAGCAGTGTTGTATGTAGCAGACCGTCGTGTACTGTTTTATCTCATCGAAGGTGGTCGCTATACTTTAAAACCTCAGCAGACTTCTTTGCTCTCTTCCAAAGTGATGGAAGAGGAACCCAGTGTAGATCGTACCCTTTCGCTGATAGATGCCTTTCTGGCCACTGTTCCTGAAGAACAGTCACATCAAATGGAACTAGACTACGCAATGGATTATACAGCTTATCTGATGAAAGAGGAAGAAACAGTTGAGCATTCGGAAGTTCAGGTAGATGATGAAATGGCTGCACCGAAGCTTCACGGGCATGAGTTAATAGACGGCTTCCTTTTAAAAAGTGAGGCGACGGATATGCGTCTGCCTGAAGTGAAAACTCCTCAGGAAATAGAAGAACCAAGTCAGACTGAAGTTAGAGAGGTAGAAGAATCATTGGAAGAAACCACGATAAACTCTTCCCATGACGAGCTGGATGATAGCTGTTTTACAGAAACACTGGCTAAAATTTATATCAAACAGCACCGATATGATAAAGCACTTGAAATTATTGAAAAATTAAGTTTGAATTATCCAAAAAAAAATGCTTACTTTGCAGATCAAATCAGGTTTTTAGAGAAATTGATTATTAACGCTAAATCAAAATAACAAAATGTACTTATTATTAGTTATCTTAATGGTGATTGTATCTGTGCTGATGTGCTTCATCGTATTGATTCAGAACTCCAAAGGGGGAGGCCTGTCATCAGGATTTTCATCATCCAATCAAATTATGGGCGTGCGCAAGACAACAGACTTCTTGGAAAAAACAACATGGACTTTGGCTGCAGTTATGGTAGTTTTTAGCATCGCTTCTGCTTATACAGTTCCTACTGCTTCTAGCAAAGGTGGAGACGTGATTCTGGAGCAGGCACAACAAGAAGAAAAAACAAATCCTTATAATATGCCGGTAGGTACGACAGCTCCGCAGGCTGAAACCCCTGTGGAATCAACGCCTGCTGAAACAGCTCCTGCTGAGCAGCCTGTAGGTGAATAAGGTGTGGAATAATGCAGATGAATCCTGCTTTATAAAATAAGGGAAAGGTTGATGCCGAAAAGGCTTCAGCCTTTTTTCTTATCAGTCAGGATTTGTTTACTTTTGTTGTCAACAATACAATATGATTAATAAATCTCAATAATAGAATGACAGAACAAATCAAACTTAAATTAAATGACTCCAAAGCAACCCGTTGGAGTGCGTTGGTGATTGTTGCCTTCACAATGATGGCAGCCTATTATGTAAACGATGTTGTAGCTCCATTAAAGACGATACTGGAGACTGACTTGGGGTGGACAAGCTCTGACTTTGGGTTCTTTACAGGTGGTTACAGTTTCTTGAATGTATTTTTCCTGATGTTGATTTGGGGAGGATTAATTCTGGACCGTTTCGGAATCCGTTTCACCGGAAAACTGGCCACTATCTTGATGGTAGGAGGTACGGCTTTAGAATATTATGCAATAACGGGACTCGCCGGTACCGATGCGACTCTTTTTGGAATGAATGAAATTCTGGGATATAAAACAGGTGTATTTGTTGCCTTTGCCGGATACTCTATCTTTGGAGTCGGTGCTGAAGTAGCGGGTATCACTGTTTCTAAAATTATAGCCAAATGGTTTAGAGGTAAAGAATTAGCTACGGCTATGGGCGTACAAGTAGCGTTGGCCCGTATTGGCTCACAAGCTGGTTATGCTGTAGCTATTCCAATGGCACGCGCTTTGGGAATATCCTCTCCGGTTTTATTAGGATTGATATTACTTTTAGGAGGTATGATTGCTTTCTTTGCCTTCTCTGTGATGGACAAAAAACTGGACAAACAGATGGAAGCTGCTGCTATCGCTGCGGGTACCGATGACGAAGAAGAAAAGTTCTCTTTCAAAGATGTGAAGAATATTCTGGGTAACCCTGGATTCTGGTTGATAGCTCTGCTATGCGTACTATTCTATTCATGTGTCTTCCCTTTCCAGAAGTTTGCTTCTGAATTGATGATTCTCAAATACGGTATTGATGAAAATGTGGCAGGAGCTTTTGCCGGATTGCCGGCTTTGGGGGCGCTGATTTTAACTCCCGTTTTTGGTGGGTTTATTGATAAACGTGGAAAGTCGGCTTCTATAATGTTATTGGGATCGGCTATGCTGATATGCGTACACTTCATTTACGCCATTCCTTTCATTCAATATTGGCTGATAGCGATTATTCTGATGATTGTTCTGGGTATTGCTTTTTCATTGGTGCCCTCGGCCATGTGGCCGGCCGTAGCTAAAATTTTTCCGGTAAGCCAGTTGGGTACAGCCTACGCCCTCATTTTCTTTATTCAGAATATAGGTTTGTGGGGTATTCCTACATTGATTGGTAAGGTACTTGATGTCTATTGCATTATTGGTAAGAATCCTGACGGAACGAATATATATGATTATACCTTACCGATGTGTATCTTTACAGGAATTGCCTGCTTGTCTCTTGTGATTGCCATTTTGTTAAAGAAGGCAGATAAAAAATATGGTTATCATTTAGAAGAACCTAATATTCAAAATTAACGATGAACGGATATAATATGGAAACACCCGAAGGGAAAATCAGTCTGTTGGATGCTATTCCGGTTCGCTGCGAACATATTACGACCGAATGGGAAAGTGAGTGTATTGTGCTTGCCTACCCTCGTTTTAAATATGAATGGATGCGCCGCTTTCTATTGCCTAAAGGAATGTTACCAGACATCCATGTACGACTAGAAGAGCATGGCACGGCCGTATGGCAACTGATAGATGGTAAACGTACCGTACGGGAGATTACCTCATTGCTTGCCGAACATTTTGCAGGTGAAGATAACTATGCGTCACGCGTCACTGCCTATGTGATGCAGTTGAAAAAAGACGGATTCATTCAATTGACTATTCAGAAAGGCTGAAGCCTTGAATTTTAAAGCACAAAAGGCTGCGCAATCAGAGTAACTCATGATATAGCGCAGCCTTTCTTGTATAGGAATCTTATTTTATTCTCTATCGACTTTTTCCAATCCTCCTGTTGCAGTATCAAATACGACTTTTACTGTAGAGTTTTTGTTAAATAAAACCGGTGCAAGGTATTCTATGGTACCAAACTGAGTAATGGGAAGTTCCTCCTCAGACAGCTTTTTATTATTCTGCACTAAAGTAACCTTTGCCCTGCCAGGAACATTATAAGCAATTCCATCCAATTTCTTTTTGCTTTCCTCTCCGCTGGATACATCGGGTGTCTTCAGATCGACAACACTGATATAGTAGGGTTCACCGGCCAAATCATTATTGGCTACTACGCCCAGTTTTTTGGAGAAGCGAAAAGCCACTTCATCTTTCATTTCTTTCGGAGTAAGGCGAATTGTAAATGTTTTAGGCTCTGCCTTTACTTTACCTGAAAACATTTCCATCATGGCGCGTTCCTGCAAATTCAGATTATCAAGCATCAATTTGAGTTGCGCGCCGTCCTTGGGCATATTATCAGCTTCACCACGCAGCAGAGCGTTCTTGCTCTCTCTAATGTTATAGATCTCTTTAGCCACTAATTCAGCCATTTTGGCGCTGGAATTGGCCATCAAAATTTCTTCCGTTAAGAAACGTCGTGGGTCAATATCGGCTTCAGACGCTTCATTAGTCTGGGAAGCTTGCTTGGACTGCTGACCGCTAAAAGGCATGTTGATGGAGCGTACAATGCCATCTTCAGTGAGTTCCATCAGTGGAGCTACGGTTTTATCTTTCAGTTTAACGAAATAAACTTGCTCTTTGTCGGGCACACCAGCCACCTGAGTTTGTATCTTATTCAAGGTCCAGTACTCTTCGGGTTCGGCTGACACATTGGTGAGGCGCAAGTAACGATCTGCATATTTGCAGAATTCGCCGGGAGTGTATGTATGCTTGGTTGTTTGCAGGACAATTTCAATTTCGGTTTTGGGCAGCAGATAAGTTACTCCATAATCTTTACCACGCATTATGCCTGCGGTAACTTCTGTCTGTGCATAAGCACTACAGGTCATTAGCAGAGCAGAAAGTCCTATTATTTTCTTCTTCATATCCTTGATTCTGTTTATATTACATGAATTTAAAAACAAAGTTAACTAAGTTCTCTTAGTCTGAGGTAGCTGTTTACGAAAGATTAACGAATGGGTTTTCATAAACCATGATTTGGGTACTTACTGTATAAATTGCACACATACAGGTTTATCAACTACAATATCCTGGTGGGTGTTTTTTAGCAATCCACTGATCTCATCGCGTTCATATACTTCGATGATATTGCTATCGCGGCATGCAGCAAGCAGATATTTCCCATTCGGAGTCATATTGAAATTACGTGGATGAATGCCAGTAAGTTGATAGCCTACTTTCGTTAAAGTTCCATTTTCTGGATGAACGGCAAAAATAGCGATGCCATCTTCTTGAAGGCGATTGCTGGCATAAAGATATTTCCCGTCCGGACTGAGGTGAATGTCTGCACTACCGCGGGCAGCTACCGTATCGGCAGCGATAGACTGTATCTGTTTCAGGTTGCCGTCATCATAACTGAAAGCAGTGACTTTTCCGGATAACTCAGAAATCAGATAAGCATTTCGGCCGTTCGGGCTGAATGTCAAATGACGTGGTCCTGAGTTTGCTTCTACTTCAATCGTTGTGGAGGAAAGATGAGGTGCAACGTCTTTAGGATGCAGCACAAAGCGTAAAATCTGATCTGCACTGAAGTCTGTGGCAAAAATGTATTTCCCGTCCGGAGAAAAAAGGGTACAATGGATGTGCGGTGTTCTTTGGCGGATAAGATCCGGTCCGGTAGCACTACCTGCATAAAGCGTATCCACAGGATCTAATGTCCCGTCTTTCAGTAGAGGGAAAACAGACATGGTTCCGCCACTGTAATTAGCTGTGAGAACTTCTCTTCCATTCGTGGCTACATAACAAGGGTCGGCACCGAGTGTCGGTTGCGCATTCAGTAAGCGGAGGTTCCCTGTTTTTTTATCAAAAGCAAGGGCACTAAGAGCTGCTGTGCTGTCATTCATCTCACTGACGGCATACACGAATTTTCCGTCTTCAGAGGGAGTGAGATAGGAGGGATTAGGCAATTCCAAAGAACTGAGTGGCTTGGCTATTCCCGTCTCTTGATTGAAGCGAAAGGTGTAAATGCCTTTACTGGTTCCGTTGGTATAAGTACCTACTATCATGGAAAGTTCTTCCGGAGTTCCATTCTCCGTTTTCTTTGGTGCACAGGCGGCTACACTTAATCCAAGCATACAGTAAAGCAAGGTTTTCATTATTCAAGATAACTTATTGTTTCTGCAAATTTAATAGAAATATGCGGAAAAAAGAAAGTTTAGCATGAATTCAACAGAGGATATATATCGGACTTATAAAAAAAATAGGATACAAGCCTTTATTTAAAAGAATGATAGGTACGAAGGCAATTATTCATCGGAAGGAAAATAACTTTTATCCGGTAGGATTTCAGAAAAAAGAAAAGGTAGATAAATAAGGACAGCAATTAAAGAAAATATATCAGCTAATATTTGCAAATATATGATGGTTGATATCGAAGGAATATGTATCTTTGTACTCTTAAACTTAGTAATAAGTTGTTTTTTTAAGATTTTCTACAAAACATGGGCTTGACTGGATTTGACAGCGGGCAGAAATGGTATGTAAGCATGCAGTGCGTCGTTGATTTGCACTCAAATCTCAGTCTTCAAAACTTTATCTGGCGAAAACAATTACGCTCTTGCTGCTTAATCGAATCATAGTAGATTAGCTTAATCCCGGTACTAGGTGCTGGGACGAGACATCACTCGGAAGCTGTTGCTCCGAAGCATTCCGATCCAGTGGTGCAGTTAAATCGGGGATAGTCGGTGTTAGCCTCGTGGCACAGATGAAAATTAAGAGGATAAGGTTGCGATTGATGGCTTTGGTTCTGCCGTAACACGAAAATTTAGGCAAAGATAAGCATGTAGAAAGCTTATGATTTCCTCGTTTGGACGAGGGTTCGATTCCCTCCAGGTCCACTGTATTAAAAAGAAGTGATTTCGTTTTCACTTCTTTTTTTATTTTAATTAAGTGATTTAGTGATGGTTAGCTAAAATTCGATTTAACGCAAAAACCTTATTTTACAAATTATACGTTTTAAGACTGCCCAAAAAACAGTTAAAACAGACAGTTTGTGCGGTTCATTTGTGCGGCTTAATCATCTTTGTTTTTTGTTCATCTATTTTGTCGATTCTACTTCTTGAGCTTCATAGATTAGGAGTTTTTTGATACGTTCATTCTTTTTCTTCAATCTTGCATGTAGAATGAAATTACTAATGCGAATCAGTAGTTGACCTTTGACTCTTGTCTTAAATAAATAGGCGTACTATTGCACAAGGCAAAACCCCATCCTTTTATGTAAAAAAAGAGGACAAATAGAGTTGTCCCCAAACTTCTCTTGTGAACTGTTTACTAAAACTCCCCCGGCGTTTTAGTAAAACATCGGCAACGATTTAGTAAAACGTCTGCCTCAATTTAGTAAAACGATCTTAGCTCCATAGAATCTACAAGGAACGGATATTGATTACTGTTTGAATAAATTTAGAAAATTCCGTACATAACGAACTACATAAATTTCACTCCAATAAAGTTCCAATGAAATTCCAATGAAATTCTATTGGAAGTGTCATACCCACTTTTTTCAATTTCTTGTATCGGGAAATAATCGTTTAGAATGAACAGTAAAGGACGATCCTATGAGTGTTTTCTTGCACAATCCGGACATAATCCCTTCAGTACATAATTGATACTATTCAGCGTGAAGCCTTGTGGCAGGTTCACAACCGGGGTAGGAATGTTGGTAAAACAAAACGTCTTGTTGCATTTTTCACAATGGAAGTGAGTATGCAGGTCATTTACTTCGCAAGCACAACTATCACTGCAAACGGCATACTTGAACGAGCCGGTTCCGTCATCAATGCTGTGTGCAAGATGATGAGACAGAAACAAGGTGATCGTGCGAAATATAGTAGATTTATCAACCGTATCCAATATGTTTTCAAGATCAAGTAAGGAGACAGAGCGATTGGCCTGCATCATGGCTTGCAGTACTAAGATCCGTATGGAAGTAGGTTGTATTTTTCTCTTTTTTAATAAGTCTAAGCATTGGTTTTCTTCCATTCTACATTCTTCTATTTAATAAGTTTCTGAATTCGTACAGCATTTACTATCGCAATGAGAGCAACACCTACGTCGGCAAACACGGCTTCCCACAACGTTGCCAAACCACCGGCACCTAATATCAATACAAGCAGTTTTACGCCGAATGCCAGAGATATGTTTTGCCAGATGATTTGCCTAGTCTGCTTGCCTACACGAATAGCAGTTGCTACCTTTGAGGGTTGGTCGGTCTGGATAACCACATCTGCTGTTTCAATGGCAGCATCACTACCCAATCCTCCCATAGCAATCCCTACATTGCTAAGAGCAAGGGCCGGAGCATCATTGATACCGTCACCTACAAAAGTAATTTGTTTTTTGGCATCCCGGCTCAATTCCTCCATGTGCTTTACTTTACCATCAGGCAACAAATCACCGTATGCTTCGGTAATTCCCAACTTCTGTGCAAAGCTAGTCACAATGGCTTGTTTGTCTCCCGAAAGAATCTGGATATGATGGATGTTTAAAAGCTTCAATGCATTGATGGATTGAAGAGCATCCTCTTTCAGGGTATCTGATAATAACAAATAACCGACATATTCTGTTCCGATGGCACAGGCAACAAGTGTATCCGGAATATCAGATAATTCCTCCGGAAAACGAATTTGATACTTAGACAAGAGGCGGGTGTTTCCTACTAAAAAGCGTGTTCCCTCCATGTATGTTTCCAAACCATAACCGGCAATTTCTGTGACCTCTTCTGTAGAGACAAAAGTAATATTTTGTTTTTCGGCATAGCTTACAATAGCTTTGGCAATAGGGTGTGTACTGTTACGTTCTACTGAAGCAGCAAGTTGTATCAACTTCTCTTTGGATATGCCTGGTTGTGTTTGGCAAAACTGCACTTCAAAAGTTCCTTTAGTCAATGTTCCTGTTTTATCAAAGACTACCGTATTGATTTTGGTGATGGCATCCAGGTAATTGCCTCCTTTAAACAAAATCCCGAGACGGGACGCTGCACCTATGCCTCCGAAATATCCTAATGGAATACTGACAACCAAAGCGCACGGGCAAGAGATTACCAAAAATACCAATGCCCGGTAAAGCCAGTCATTGAAAACGAAAAGGAACTGTATATCTATCAATGAATACAGAAAGGGAAGCAATACAATGAACACAGCCAATCCGGTCACTATTGGTGTGTAGATACGAGCAAATTTTCGGATAAACAGTTCTGCCGGAGCTTTTCGTTCCGATGCATTCTGTACCAGTTCCAAGATTCGTGCCAAGGTGCTTTTTTCAAAAGGCTTCAACACTTGTATCCTCACGACTTTATCAGTCACAATCATGCCGGCAAGTACTTCTTCGCCTTTCCGAATATGACGAGGGATGCTTTCTCCCGTCAGCGCAGAAGTGTTAAAGGCAGCCACTTCGCTTAGCATCATGCCGTCCAGAGGTACGCGCTCCCCGGCTTTTACTTCGATGATTTCATCGATTTGCACTTGCTGAGGGGTCTCAACAACCGATTGATTATCCCTGATAACGGTTGCTGTTTCCGGTCTAACATCCAGCAGAGCACTAATGCTTCGTTTGGCTTTATTCACTGCCTTGCTCTGAAATAACTCTCCCAAAGAGTAGAAAAGCATTACGGCTACTCCTTCGGGATACTCTCCAATATAGAAAGCGCCGAACGTAGCGATGGACATCAGTGTAAATTCACTAAAGAGCTCCTTTTGTAGAATGCTTTCCCAGGCTTCTTTTATCACCGGAAGAGCCACCGGCAAATAGGCCAGTAGATACCAAGTGAAAGCTATTTGCTTTTCTTGAAAGACAGCAATGTCCATTGCGCCTATGATGAGTCCGCTGAAAAGGAGTAGTGCGGATAATAGGATTCTCCAATAATACTTGAAAGGGTTGACATTTACCGGAGTCTTTTGCAAGGGTATATTGTCAGAAGCACAGCATTTGCAGCTACATTGTTCCATATAGTTATTTATTTTTGATACAAAGATAGAGAATAGGAAATGCAACCAAGTTGCAAAGTGGTATATTAACTTTCTATGCTATCCGAAAAAAAAAGATAGATGTGTGATTCATTATGCAACAATTAGTAGGGGATGATGGTTATTAAATACAAAATAAATTATATTTTTGTAATTTTATTACTATGAAGCGTTTATTCTTCTGGGCCTGTATGGCTATTATATACGTATCCTTTGCCGGTTGTCGAGACTGGCAGGGAAATTCCGCATCGATTGTCGTGCCGGAGGCGATTCTTGCGGATTCTACCGTAGCTGACACGGTAGTCATAACCCTCCCTTTTAAAGAGAAATTACTGACTGCTGCTGATATTATCCTGACTAAGGATTTATTGTATGATCAATACACACTGGAAGACTCTTATCCATATAAAGATACGGTACGGTCCTTCAAGTGGGAAGTGATACGCAACTGTTTGGCTTATATTGAAAATATGCAGCGAGACACTGCAAGATGGGTTGTACTCCAGAATTATAAGAATCAGAACCGAGAAGCTCCTTTGGTGCGTCAGTTTGTCAGAGATGCTTATCGTCGTATATCCGATACGCTGGGAGTGGAACGCTATCAGTCCGTTCCGCTGTATTTGCTTACTGACACCGTAGTTCCCGAGCGCTATGGAAGGGATGGAACTTTGGCACATTTAGTGGGAGAGGAAGGAGGTTTTTACCGAATACGTCCTGCCACTCTTGAAAATGAATGGTGGGCACCCCGTCGTTACTTGAAGTTGCTGAGTGATACGATCCTTTTTAACCATGTTGTTTTTGTCGATCGTTTGGATCAAAATATTACTGCACTGGAGCGTATCGGCAAGAATGAATGGAAAATACGTAGTATGAATCCGGCTACTACCGGACGACGTGCTCCGCCTTATGCACAGGAAACCCCATTGGGTATGTATTTACTTCAGCAGCAGAAGTCACGTATGGTCTTTCTGAAAGATGGTTCTTCCGAAACAGGAGGGTATGCACCTTATGCAAGCCGTTTTACGAATGGAGCTTATATACATGGAGTGCCGGTCAATGTACCTCGTACCGCTATGATTGAGTACAGTGCCTCGTTAGGCACGACGCCCCGTTCACACATGTGCGTACGTAATGCCACTTCGCATGCTCAATTTATTTTTGAATGGGCGCCTGTGGAGCGCTCTTTAGTAGTCGTTATTGAATAGGCTTATTTTTTTTAACTATCTGTGTGGTAGATGTATGAAGGAAAAACGATAACTTTGTCCCATCATTTTTCTGTTCAGAAGTATTATGCAGCGATTTATCTCATTCATCTTATTCTTATTTCTTCCTTGTTCTTTGTTCTGGGGTGGTAAGCCCGTGCCCGGTGTAAGCGAAGGCCCTGAATCGGAAGCTATGGTTGAATCCAAAGCTTGTGCCGAACTTTATTGCTCCATGGATTTGGAAGGGATAGTCAATTGGAAAGCTTTCCGCCAGGCAGTGGCAGGGTATAATAAAATAGAGAATCGAGGGAAAGACATTCTGACTTTGATTGATTTTTCCCGTCCTTCCACAGACAAACGCTTGTATGTGTTCGATATGAAACAGCGCAGATTGCTTTTTTCGTCTGTGGTCTCTCATGGCAAGAATAGTGGGAGCAATTATGCTACTTCTTTTTCCAACGAATACGGTTCTTATAAAAGTTCTTTAGGATTTTACCTCACAGAGTCTACCTATCAAGGTAGAAACGGCTACTCACTCATTTTAAATGGTTTGGAAAAAGGTATTAATGATCGCGCCCGCGAGCGTGCCATTGTCATGCACGGGGCAGCTTATGCCAATCCTTCGGTAGTGAGCAAAGGAGGACGTTTAGGCAGAAGCTTCGGTTGTCCTGCTGTGCCGCAAAAACTGTCTCGCCCCATTATTGATGCCATCAAAGGAGGGAGCGTAATGTATATTTATGCTGAGGCTCCTGATTATCTAGCTCAGAGCTCCGTATTAAAAGAGGTCGACCGATTATAAAGATGCGTGAATCTTTTGATCTTTATCAACCCTTGTAAGCCTATCTTTTACTACTTTTGTGCCCGACTTTAGGGAACATAGATTTATGGCTACATCCAAAGAAATGACCGAAGGCAAAGCGCTTCCGTTAATTTTCAACTTTACTTTACCATTACTACTCGGTAATTTGCTGCAACAAACTTATTCGTTGGTAGATGCAGCGATTGTGGGTCGTTTTTTAGGTATTAATGCTTTGGCATCAGTTGGAGCAAGCACTTCAGTCGTATTTCTTATTCTGGGCTTTTGTAATGGATGTTGCGGAGGTTTCGGCATTCCGGTTGCTCAGAAATTTGGAGCAAGAGATTACAGTACGATGCGCCGATATGTGGCTGTCAGCCTGCAGTTGGCTGCTGTAATGTCAGTAATGATCGCTGTCGTAACGAGTGTTTTTTGCGCAGATATTCTTCGCATGATGAGAACTCCGGAAAGTATATTTACGGAGGCTTATTATTATCTCTTAATTACCTTTATAGGGGTTCCCTGCACTTTCTTTTATAATTTGTTATCCAGCATCATTCGTGCTGTCGGAGATAGCAAGACGCCATTCTGGTTTTTGCTTTTCTCTACGGTATTGAATATTCTGCTGGATTTGTTTTTCATTCTTGTCTTAGACTGGGGTGTGGCAGGTGCAGCTATAGCCACGGTGCTATCACAGGGTGTATCGGCTATGTTGTGCTACTTTTATATGATGAGGCATTTCGAGATATTGAAAGCAACCTCTACTGAAAGAAAATTCGACAAAGCGTTGGCGCGGACGTTGATGTATATCGGCGTACCGATGGGATTGCAGTTTTCCATTACGGCTATCGGCAGCATTATGCTGCAAAGTGCCAATAATGCCTTGGGCACGGCATGTGTCGCTGCATTTACGGCCGCCATACGAATCAAAATGTTCTTTATGTGTCCGTTTGAGAGTTTGGGAATGGCAATGGCTACTTATAGCGGACAGAACTATGGTGCCGGCAAGCCTGAGCGTATCTGGATGGGAGTGAAAGCGAGCGCTTTGATGATGATTCTTTATTGGACTTTTACCTTCTGTGTATTGATGCTGGGAGCCAAAACATTTGCCTTGCTCTTTGTGGAGGCGTCGGAGTTAGAGGTTTTGCACAATACGGAACTATTTCTGCATGTATCCGTTTCATTCTTCCCGGCATTGGGACTGTTGTGTATATTGCGTTACACCATTCAAGGAGTTGGTTTTACAAGCCTTGCCATGCTTTCCGGAGTTTCAGAAATGATTGCGCGCATATTGGTCAGTTTGTTGGCAGTGCCTACCTTCGGTTTCATAGCAGTGTGCTTTGGTGATCCTACTGCTTGGATTTTTGCAAATGCTTTCTTGATTCCTGCTTTCATTTATGTCTATCGTCGGATATTACAAGTGAAGAAAAAATAGTGTATCTTTGTATCGGGAGTTACGATGACCATGATCGAACGGAAGATTATTCACATAGATATGGATGCATTTTATGCCTCGGTAGAGCAGCGGGATAATCCCGAACTGCGAGGGAAACCGGTTGCTGTGGGGCATGCAGAAGAGCGGGGCGTGGTGGCAGCTGCCAGTTACGAAGCGCGTCGTTTTGGAGTACGTTCTGCCATGTCTTCATTAAAAGCAAAGCGACTTTGTCCTCAACTGATCTTCGTTCCTGGAAGAATGGAAGAATATCAAGCCGTTTCCCGTCAGATTCATGAGATCTTTCATGAATATACCGATATCATCGAACCACTTTCTCTCGATGAAGCGTTTCTGGATGTAACGGAAAATAAACCTGGAATTTTGTTGGCGGTGGATATTGCCAAAGAAATCAAGCAAAAGATAAAGGAAAGGCTGAATCTGGTTGCTTCGGCCGGTGTGTCTTATAATAAGTTTCTTGCCAAGATTGCTTCAGACTATCGCAAGCCTGACGGATTGTGTACAATTCATCCTGATCAATCTTTGAAGTTTATAGCTCGTTTACCCATCGAACGTTTCTGGGGTGTAGGACCGGTCACGGCAAAAAAAATGCATTCTTTAGGTATTCATAATGGGGAACAGCTGCGTACTCGTTCTTTAGACTTGTTGGCTCGAGAATTCGGTAAGATGGGAGCGGTTTATTATGACTTTTCGCGGGGTATTGATTTACGTCCGGTAGAGGCGATACGTATTCGTAAATCCATCGGATGCGAGCATACTTTAGAAAAAGACATTAACAAACATTCTTCGGTAATCATCGAATTATATCATGTAGCAGTAGAACTGGTAGGGCGCTTGGCTCCTAAAAAATTCCGAGGAAATACGTTGACGCTGAAAATTAAATTTCATGATTTCAATCAGATCACGCGCAGCATCACTCAACCGAAGGAACTGACTACCTTGGAGGTTATTTTACCCTTAGCGAAACAATTATTGAAGGAAGTCGATTATGAGCAACATCCCATCCGCTTGATTGGATTATCTGTTTCTAACCCACGCGAAGAAGAAGAGAAAGGCGAAGTTTGGGAACAACTGAGTTTTGAATTCAGTGATTGGTAAAAGAGGAGTATATATTAAAGAATTATCCTATATTTGTGCCTAAAACAGAAAAAGAATAGAGATATGGGATGTTTGATGAATGTATTGTGGCTGATATTCGGTGGCCTTCTCACTGCTATAGAATATGTCATAGCCAGCCTTTTGCTTATGCTTACCATCGTTGGCATTCCTTTTGGTATGCAAACGTTGAAGTTAGCGGGCCTTGCTTTGTGGCCTTTTGGTAAAGAAGTGCGTAGTGGAGTGCGCTCAAATGGTTGTCTCTACCTGGTAATGAATGTATTGTGGATTTTCTTAGGAGGCATTTGGATTTGTCTATCTCATCTGTTTTTCGGTTTACTATTGTGTATTACTATTATTGGCATCCCGTTTGGTATACAGCATTTTAAATTAGCAACTGTGGCTCTCACGCCTTTTGGTAAAGATATTGTGTAGCATCTGATAAAGAAAAGGGCGGGAAACTTTTCAGTTTCCCGCCCTCATTCATTTTATTTAAAAGTGTTGTTTACATGGTAATGTGTGACTGCTCTGCAAGCAGTTTTTGAAGTTTGCCATTTAAAGCTTGGCACATTGTTCCGTTTCCCATTGCTTGATAGCGTTTGATACGGTACTGTAACATAAAAATTTCATTTGCATTCTTTTTCATAATCGTCTAATTTTTTGCCTTCCGCGTTTCGAAAAGCTAGTTTTACATCTTTATTTTTTTTCTTTTGACACTGCAAAGATACGAATTTTATTTAGATTATATGTTGTACAACATATAAAAATTCATATTATTCCAATAATAGTGGTAAAAAACCTTAGTTTTGCTATCTTTAATATTACAAAACGGTTACATAAGGCTCGTTTTCTCTTTATTCCATTTACTTGGATTTACAATTGGAATAAAGTATTTTTGTGATCTTGAATCCGAACTCATATCTAACAACAAATAAAAGAAACCGATGAATAAGTTAATAGGGGCCCTCCATCATATGATAAATGCAGTGTCAGTTTTTCCGAAGATATGACTTTAGTGA
>CALYZE010000022.1 GCA_945607605.1 uncultured Bacteroides sp. | reverse complement strand
ATAGGTTGAGTATCAGCAACCACATTTTCAGCCCGTTTATCAGAAGAGTTGCAAGATGTCAACAGCAAAGTCACAACTGGAATAATTATCTTTTTCATAATTTATGTAAGTATTATTGATGATACAATTCATATTCCAAAGCTGCAATATTATACTGATAAACAGCTTCGATATATCCTTTCTTAATTTCACGGGCAGCGTTTAGGCTCTGCACATATTCAGTAATATCCGTTTCGCTCTCACGAAATTGCAAATCGGCAGTCTTTATCAGGTTTTCCGCCTCAGCCAATGCGCTCGTAGTATAGAAACGAATACTTTCTCCATAACGTCTGATTCCGGCTCGAAGCTCCGTAATCTTATTATTCAGTTCAAACACATTCGCTTCTGCCTGCGTCTGAGCGATGTGCCTATCAAACTTCGCCTGACGGACTTTACTACGTTGTGGCAAAAACCAAACCGGAAAAGAAACTCCTACCATCCAGAAGTCCAACCCCTTCTCCGGAAGAATATTCTGGCGAACATATCCCAAAGAGAGTTCCGGGAAGAAACGGCTACGTTCTATATTCAGCATGGCCTGTTTTTCGCTAACCTGACTTTGGAAGTATTTCAAATGAACCTCAGAAAGAGATAAAGTACCTATGCTGACCGGATAGAGCTGTATAGAAGTTTCATCCGGCACAAGAGATTGTTCCGTGTAGCAAGTCCATTGCAGGCGCGAAGCAGCAAGCTTCAGTTCTTCATTCGCTTGAAAGAGTTTATTGCGCATATCAGAGGCAATGGTAGCAGTCATACTCTTTTCAAGCAAAGTAATCTCGCCTTGCTGATAGCGTAGTTCTCCCGCCTTCTGTATTTTATCAGCCAGATCACTTTGTTCTTTATGCATATCCCTCAAGTTCCAAGCATACAGGTAGTAAGCCCACGCACGTTTCACTTCTGCCTTCACTTCTTTTTCAACCATCTGTTTATAGTAAGTACTAGTGGCAACCTGCTTGTTTACAAGAGCATTCTTATAAAAAGGTATCAAGAGTGAACCTATGGATTGGGTTACCTCCATCTCTTTATCTTTACGTTCAGTGCCGTTAAGTTGCCCCCAAGAATAAGAAAACTCCGTTGGCCCCAGTTCAACAACTTCGCCACGAACGGCCCGGGCACGCCTAATGTCTGTGGTAGCTATCCGCAAACGCGGATTATTTTGCAAAGCCATCTCAATGGCTTGATCAAGACTGACAGTTCGAGGCGCTTCCTGTGAAGAAGCAGACGCAGGCAGCACTGTTACTAATAAGGTAAAGAATCCCAAACCAAACCATTTTTTACTTTTACTATGTCGCAACATAACCGTAGAATTTACAATATGATAGAATACAGGAATGATCAATAAGGTCAGCACTGTAGACACAAGCAATCCACCTATCACCACCGTTGCCAACGGGCGCTGTACCTCCGCACCGGCAGAAGTGGCAATAGCCATCGGAACAAATCCCAACGAAGCAACCAATCCTGTGAGAAATACCGGACGAAGTAAATGCGGACAACTTTCACGGATGACACGCGAAGTACTCATCGAGTATTTAGTGCTTTGACGGACGTCATTAAAATGATTGATCATCAGGATACCGTTGAGTACCGCCACACCAAACAGTGCAATGAAACCTACACCCGCCGAAATACTGAACGGAAGATCACGTATCCACAATGCAAAAATACCACCTATCAATGACAAAGGTACCGTACTGAATACTACGAGCGTATAGGTAACCGATTTAAAAGCAAAGAAAAGTAATAACAACATCAACGACAAGGCTACGGGAACAACAACTAATAAAGTATTTATAGCATTCTGCAGATTCTCGAACTGTCCGCCATAAGAAAAATAGTAACCCGGCTTCAGCTGTATATTTTTCTCTAAGGTGTTCTGAATATCGCTAACCACCTGTTGAATATCGGCATCACGCACATTGACTCCAATCACAATGCGTCGTTTTGTGGCATCACGGTTGATCTGCAACGGACCGTTTATCAGATCAATGGTGGTCACCTCGCTGACCGGAATCTGTATACCGTCCGTGGTACGGACAAACAGCTTATCCAGATTCAAGTCTTTTACCTTGTCATAATCAAGGCGAAGAACCAAATCGAAACGACGCTCATTCTCAAAGACCACTCCTGCCGCCTCTCCCGCATAAGCCGTGCGTACTATGGTATTCAGTTCTTCAATATTAATACCGTATCGTGCTATCTTGGTGCGGTCGTATTTGACAACCAACTGCGGCAATCCCATGGCCTGCTCTACAATCACATCAGAGGCACCGGGTATTTTCTCGATGTATCGGGCCACTTCTTTGGCCTTGGCGTATAATTCTTCCATATCTTCGCCATAAAGTTTCACGGCTATATCAGCCTTGGCACCTGTCATCAGCTCATTGAAACGTAATTGGATAGGTTGGGAAAAGTTGAACTCGGCGCGTTCGGACAAAGGTTCCAGTGCATCCTTCATCTTCTCTACCATCTCTGCACGGCTGAGGGCACTGGTCCATTCCTTAAAAGGCTTCATAATAATCATAACATCGGCATCTTCCACCGCCATCGGGTCGGTAGGAACTTCCGCTGTACCTATCTTGGCTACTACATGTTTAATTTCGGGGAAGCGGTCCATCAACGTCTTTTCCGCCAGGCGAGAAAGTTCAATACTCTCGGTCAATGAACTTCCCGCAGGCAACGTCATTTGCATGGCAAAATCCCCTTCATCCAAAGTCGGAATAAATTCAGCACCCAGTTTGGTAAACAAGAACAGACTGGCCGCCAATGCCAGAAAAGCAGCAGACACCGTTAGCCTAATATGGCGCAAACAGCTTGTCAATGCTTTGTGATAGACACGGTTTAATTTTTCAAAGAAGTAATCGGCAAATACTTTTTTATTCTTTATTTCACGCTTCAGGAAAAGGGAAGCCATCATAGGGACATAAGTAAGAGATAACAATAAGGCTCCAATAATGCAGAATATCAGCGTCTTGGCCATCGGTGTGAAATATTTACCTTCAATACCTGTCAATGTCAATATCGGGAAAAACACTATCAGAATGATGAGAACGGCAAAAGTAGCGGAACGTACCACATTGCTTGCCCCCTTCTCTACTTCCGCATTCATTTCTTCCTGAGTCAAATTGCGTCCCCGGAAACGCCGACTATAGATATGTGCCAATATACCTTCCAAAATTACAATGGACCCATCCACCACAATACCAAAGTCAATAGCTCCCAAACTCATCAAATTGGCAGAAACATTGAATACACGCATCAGGATAAAGGCAAACAACATCGATAGAGGAATGACAGAAGCCACAATTAAACCGGCACGCAGGTTACCTAGGAAAACTATCAGAACCAAAAATACGATGACAGCCCCCTCTATTAGATTGCGGATTACGGTAGAAATATTACGACTTACCAGTTCCGAACGATTCAGGTAAGGTTCAATACTGATGCCTTCCGGTAACCTCTTTTGTACTTGTTCCACCCTTTTTTCCAGTTCCGTAGTAACAATGTTGGCGTTTGCCCCTTTCAGCATCATAGCAATGCCACCCACACATTCTCCTTTGCCGTCCATCGTCATGGCACCGAAGCGTTTGGCACTACCCAAACGAGCACTTGCCACATCACTTACGTGGATAGGAATACCACTACGATTGGTAACAACAATTTGCTCAATATCTGTCAAACTATTAATCATCCCTTCGGAACGTATGTAATAGGCCTTGTTTACTTTCTCAATATAACTACCACCGGTATTTTGATTGTTTCGGTTCAAGGCTTCAAACACTTCACCAATGGTGATATTGAGGGAATACAATGCATCCGGATCCACTGCCACTTCATATTGCTTCAGATGACCGCCAAAACTATTGATTTCCACTATGCCGGGAATGCCTGACAATTGCCGTTTCACAATCCAGTCTTGAATAGTTCGAAGTTCCATCGCATCATACTTCTCTTCGTAACCGGGAGCCACATTCAGCGTGTACTGGTAGATTTCTCCCAATCCGGTAGTTACGGGCATCAATTCAGGCGTACCTAACTCTGAAGGTATTTCACCTGCCACTGCCTGTATCTGTTCATTGATAAGCTGGCGTGCCTGCAAGGTAGGTACACTCTCCTTGAAAACAACGGTAACCAAAGACAAACCAAAACGACTCACCGAACGGATTTCTTCCACATTCATAATATTGCTCATGGCTATTTCTATAGGGAAAGTAATCAGCTGTTCCACCTCCTGTGGGGCTAAAGTGGGTGATATGGTCACAATCTGCACCTGATTATTAGTGATGTCGGGCACTGCATCAATGGGCAGCGTCATCATGGCATAAATTCCTCCGATAAGGAGGAAAAGTGTCGTCAAACCGACAAACAATTTCTTTCTGACAGAAAAACGTACTATTGCATTAAACATCTTTATCGGGTTTTAAATGATGAGAGTTAATGTCAATAAAAGTAAGAAAACGAAAGATTCGTGGTAAAAAAAAAGAAGTGAAACGGAAGAAATGGGGAGTGAAGTGACCGTTTTTTGTTAAAACAATCTATTTGATGCAAAACAAGACCGTATGTTTACTAAAAAACATACGGAGAAAATGAGGACAAAGTATGGTTCACATACTTTATTCACCCTAAGCTTAGGGTATCAATCAATCACAAGCAATTAGTTCATTTTGAACTCTTCCGTCAAACGGAAACCGCGAAGCAATTCGTCAGTTTTCAAACGCTTCTTACCCGGAAGCTGAAGAGCACGGATCTCGATAAAACCATCGGTAGCTGCCACACGGATATAAGTCTTTCCATCTGTTTGCAAAGTTCCGGGAATCAAGGAATGAGGAACTTCCTTCTTTTCTGTTTCAAAAAGTTTCACGACCATTGTCTTTCCATCGGGTTGCACCATCTCTGCCCATGCAGCAGGATAAGGAGAAAGACCTCGTATAAAGTCATAAATACGCTTCACCGGTTGATTCCAGTCTATGCGGCAAGTTTCCTTAAAAATCTTCGGTGCCGGACGCAGTTCGCCCATTACCGCCATCTCTTCCTGAGGGATGCTCTTTACAGCATCCTGAAGAATGGCCTCCACTGTTTCCACGACCAGACGACCGCCCAGTTTCATTAACTTATCATGCACCACACCTACATCGTCCGTCTCAGCAATAGGTACGCGTACTTGTTGAATCACTTCGCCTGTATCAATCTCATGTTTCAGGAAGAAAGTTGTAATTCCCGTTTCCGTATCTCCATTTATTACCGCCCAATTGATGGGAGCAGCGCCCCGGTATTGCGGCAATAAAGAAGCATGTAAATTGAATGTGCCTAGACGAGGCATGTCCCACACAACTTCGGGTAACATACGGAAAGCAACCACAATCTGCAAATCAGCTTTCCACGCACGTAACTCCTCAATGAATGTCTCACCTTTCAACTTCTCCGGTTGAAGCAGCGGGAGATGATGATCCAATGCATATTGTTTCACCGGAGAATATTGAATTTTATGTCCGCGTCCGGCTGGTTTATCAGGCATTGTGATAACGCCTACCACCTGGTAACCCCCTTCTACTAAACAACGAAGAGCCTCCACTGCAAAATCGGGAGTGCCCATATAGACTATTCTTAACTCTTTTCTTTCCATACTTTTTTAATCTTCAGAGAAATGTACCAACACCTCACGGTACGAATTAAATATCTTCGATTTAGAAACAAAACCCAGATACTTTCCTTCTGCATCTACCACGGGCAAATTCCAAGCTCCGGTATCATCAAAGGTACGCATCACCTGCTCCATACTGTCTGTATCGTAGAGTCGCGCCGGAATGGAAGTCATCAACTTTCTTACCTTAAAACGATGATACAACTCGTGACGGAATATAATGTTACGGATATCATCTAGCAGAACAATGCCAATCAATACATCCGAGCTATCAGTCACCGGAAAAATATTACGTCGCGAAGCGGAAATCGCCTTTACCAGTTCGCCCAAGTCCATTTCAGGATGCACCACCACCAGGTCTTTTTCTACCACATTCTCCATCTTCATCAAGGTTAAGATGGCCTTATCCTTATGATGCGTCAACAGTTGACCTTTTTTTGCCAAACGCATAGAATAAATACTATGGGGCTCAAACATGATGATAGTAAGGTAGGAGCTGACAGAAACAATCAACAACGGCAAGAAAAGGTCATACCCTCCGGTTAGTTCGGCTATCAAGAATACGCCGGTCAGTGGAGCATGCATCACCCCGCTCATAACTCCCGCCATGCCCATCAAAGCAAAATTCTTTTCAGGTAAATTAGCTGTCATTCCTAATTCATTGTTGAAATGCGAAAAGATAAATCCGGCAATACACCCCAAATACAAGGAAGGTGCAAAAATACCACCGCAACCGCCACCCCCATTCGTCGCGCTCGATGCAAAAACTTTCAGCAGAATAATCAGAATTAAATAAACCAACAACAGATTGCCATGACCGTAGAAGAAGGAATTATTCATGACCGTATCCCATTCTGCATTACTTACTCCATTCAGCAAGAGTTCAATGGTATCGTATCCTTCCCCATAAAGCGGTGGAAACAAGAAAATAAGTACACTTAGCATGACGCCTCCCAACGCTAACTTCTTCAAAGGCGTTTTCAACTTCCCAAAAACTCCTTCTACCGAATTCATGGCACGGGTAAAGTAAAGCGAAACCAGTCCGCAAAAGATACCCAGCATGATTACGTATGGAATACGTGCCAATTCAAAGGCTTCGTCTAAATGAAATTTAAACAAAGCATCCGTACCCGTAACAATATAGGAAACCGTGGCCGCTGTCACAGCAGAAATCAGAAGCGGAAGCAGGGAAGACATGGTCAAGTCTATCATCAAGACCTCCAGAGTAAAGACCAGTCCGGCAATCGGTGCCTTGAAAATCCCGGCAACAGCCCCAGCTGCTCCACAGCCCACCAACAGCATCAAAGTGCGATGTTCCATCTTGAAGGCACTTCCCAGGTTCGAGCCAATGGCTGAACCGGTCAACACAATCGGCGCCTCCGCCCCTACTGATCCACCAAAGCCGATGGTGATGGAACTGGCTATAATGGACGACCAAGTGTTATGCCGCTTAATCCTTCCCTGTCTTCTGGAGATGGAATACAAAATTTTAGTGACTCCATGACTGATGTCGTCTTTCACCACGTAGCGAACAAACAATCCCGCCAAGAAAATACCCACTACCGGATAGACCAAATATAAGTAATTCGCTTCTGTAGAGTTGAAATTTTCTGTCAGAAAATTCTGTACCCAATGTATCAGCATCTTCAATATCAATGCAGCAAATGCCGTAAAGATACCCACCAGAAAGCTGAGCATTAATATAAACTGCTTTTCTTTAATATTCTTTTCACGCCACAAGATAAAGCGCTGCAACCATCCTACTTTTTCTATCATTCTTTTATTCGCGGATTATTTTAATGACTCCGCCCTTATCCAATTTAATAATACTCGATGGTTTCGGTCGTCCCATTTCTTCCTGACGATATCCCACTATATAATCAACCGCCAACTTGACTTCCTCACTAATTTCACTAAAATTAGCCGGTGAAGGCTGTCCGCTAATATTAGCAGAAGTAGAAACAATGGCTTTACGGAACTGTTGACAAAGTCTTTTGGAGAAATCTTCATGAGTCACCCGAATACCTACACTCCCATCCTCCGCCAATAAATTGGGAGCCAGATTACGTGCGCCGGAATAAATGACAGTAAGAGGTTTATCAGCCAAATCTATCAAATCCCACGCTATGTCCGGTACATCCTGTACATAGAAGTCCACCTTGACGGAAGAATCTACCAACACTAACATCGCTTTGCTGTCAGCACGTTGCTTAATTTCATATACACGGCGCACCGCTTCCTCGTTGGTAGCGTCACAACCTATGCCCCAAATGGTATCGGTAGGGTATAGAATTACTCCACCTTCACTCATCACTTGGCAGGCTTTTTTAATATCTTCTATCATTCCTTGATGTATAAATATAGTGATTAACACGCAAAATTAGCAAATTCGCCACGATAACAAACTATGTTTGTGAGAAAACAATGGAAGAAATCACACAACGCTCTCTAAAGTCTTCATTTTATACCTAAAGTAAACTGCCAATGATTCTCCGTACTGCAAGCCTCATCCCACGCAAAACCTTCCCACGAAAAAGCTTTCAAGTCCTCCGGATTTTCAATACGGTTTTTCACAAGGAAGCGCACCATTTCGCCACGACACATCTTCGTATAGACCACTATGGTTTTCAATTTCCCATCTTTCCACACTTGAAATTCAGGAGTAATCACACGTACCTCCTTCTCTATCCTTTTCCAGTCAAACAGCTCCTTCATTTCCCCACTTGCCAGATTGAGAAGTACACCTCCTTGACGTTTGATTTCATCCATAAAATAATCCGTCAGCAAGGGTTTCCAATACTCAAATAGGGAGATTCCACCTTTCTCGGGTAAGCGTGCACTCCCCTCCAAACGATAAGGTTTGATGCCATCCAAGGGCCGAAGCAGTCCATAAAGAAAAGAAGTGATACGTAAATGCTGCTGCATAAAGTTAAAATCATCTACCGTAAAATCTTTGTGCAGAATATGCTTGAAGACAATTCCTGTATAAGCATAAATCGCAGGCATCGAACGATTGTCTTCCGAACAAAAGTCATGGTAACGCAAACGGTTTTCGGCCGCTATCTTCGCATTTACACGAAGAAGTTTTTCCAACTCCACCGAAGAATACTGCGACATTTCCAAAGCATGCTGCACCGCTTCGGTTTTAAACTGCGGAATAGTCATTTCAGGCACGTTCACAGAACAACAAGACGCCATCGTCTTTGCACAAGATATAAAAGTAAGCATAAGTCTCTTTTTTTTAGTTTTGCAAAAATAAAAGGAATTTAGTAGAGAAAACTATAGATTGAGAAGAATTTTGATAGAATCCACTTTCGTTTCAAGAGTTTTTCATACCTTTACAACTTGTTGGAATTTTAGCATCCAGCACCTTGAGATAGAAAAAAGAAAAATAATATATAAAATGACTCACAAATGGAATTATCAACCCATTACATCCGAACAGGCAGAAACAAGCCAACATTTGGCCCAAGAGCTGGGAATTAGCCCAATACTTGGGAGATTGCTGGTGGGGCGAGGAGTAAGCACTATCATGGGTGCCCGGAAGTTTTTCCGCCCGCAACTACCGGATCTACACGACCCCTTCCTTATGAAAGATATGGATGTGGCCGTAGAGCGCCTGAACAAGGCAATGGGAAAGAAAGAGCGCGTTCTTATTTATGGAGATTATGATGTGGACGGGACCACTGCTGTGTCACTCGTTTACAAGTTTATTCAACAGTTTTATTCGAACATTGATTATTACATCCCCGACCGCTACAATGAGGGATATGGGGTTTCAACCAAAGGTGTGGATTATGCTGCTGAAAACGGCGTAGGGCTCATTATTGTATTAGATTGCGGCATCAAAGCGGTCGATGAAATTACATACGCCAAAGAAAAAGGGATCGACTTTATCATTTGTGATCACCACGTCCCCGATGAAGTATTGCCTCCTGCTGTAGCTATACTCAATGCCAAACGAGCAGACAATACGTATCCATACGAACATCTTTCCGGTTGCGGAGTGGGTTTTAAATTCATGCAGGCCTTTGCCATCAGCAACAAGATCGAATTCCACCATCTTATTCCTTTATTGGATTTGGTGGCCGTCAGTATTGCATCGGACATTGTTCCTATCATGGGAGAAAACCGTATCTTGGCCTACCATGGTTTGAAACAGCTGAACAGCAATCCCAGCATAGGACTGAAAGCGATTATTGACGTCTGCGGACTGATGGAAAAAGAGATCACCGTGAGCGACATTGTTTTTAAGATTGGTCCTCGCATCAATGCTTCCGGACGCATCCAAAGTGGTAAAGAAGCAGTAGATCTGCTCACCGAGAAAGACTTTTCACTGGCTTTGGAGAAGGCCAATCAGATCAATCAATACAATGAGACACGCAAGGATCTGGACAAAAACATGACGGAAGAGGCCAATCAAATTGTGGCCGATCTGGATGGGCTTGCCGAACGCCGTTCCATTGTGCTGTACAATGAAGACTGGCATAAAGGCGTCATTGGCATTGTTGCCTCTCGTCTCACAGAAATATACTATCGACCGGCGGTTGTACTGACTCGTACGGATGACATGGCAACTGGTTCTGCCCGTTCCGTTTCGGGTTTCGATGTTTATAAAGCCATTGAAAATTGCCGTGACTTGCTGGAAAACTTCGGAGGACATACGTATGCGGCCGGGCTCTCCATGAAAGCAGAGAACGTACCTGCTTTTACGAAGCGTTTTGAAACATTTGTCTCTGAGCACATACTCCCTGAACAAACCAGCGCAGTAATCAACATCAATGCCGAGATTGATTTCAGAGACATTACTTCAAAGTTCTACAGCGATCTGAAAAAGTTTAATCCATTTGGTCCGGATAATATCAAGCCTATATTCTGTACACACAATGTTTACGATTACGGCACCAGCAAGGTGGTAGGACGT
Source organism: uncultured Bacteroides sp. (assembly GCA_945607605.1). Classification (GTDB taxonomy): domain Bacteria; phylum Bacteroidota; class Bacteroidia; order Bacteroidales; family Bacteroidaceae; genus Bacteroides. Next base: position 25,848 of record CALYZE010000022.1, on the reverse strand, counting down.
GGTCAGGAACACATTAAATTGGAGTTAGTGGATAATAAGTCAAACAATGTCATGAACGGCATTGCATTCGGCCAAAGCTCTCACGTGCGTTTCATCAAGACCAAACGTTCGTTTGATATCTGTTATTCTATTGAAGAAAACACCCACAAACGAGGAGAAGTGCAGTTGCAGATTGAAGATATAAAACCGAACTAAAAAAAGGTGATAAATCATTCTATCCCTTTATCACCCTCTACATTATGTACCAAGAGATTTTAAAGCAATATTGGGGATATGATCACTTCCGAGGCATTCAGGAAGAGATCATCCACAGTATTGGCGATGGTAAAGATACCTTGGGGCTCATGCCTACCGGTGGTGGAAAATCCATCACTTTTCAGGTGCCCGCACTTGCCAAAGACGGGCTTTGCTTGGTGATTACTCCCCTGATTGCTTTGATGAAAGACCAGGTGCAAAATCTCAAAAGCCGAGGGATCAAAGCACTTGCCATCTATTCCGGCATGAGTCGGCAGGAGATCATTATCACTCTTGAGAACTGCATCTTCGGCAACTACAAATTTCTCTATATCTCTCCCGAACGACTGAACACTGAAATCTTCCGCGCCAAATTGCTGAAGATGAAAATCAGTATGATTACGGTTGATGAAAGCCATTGCATCTCACAATGGGGTTATGATTTTCGTCCGGCTTACCTCAAAATTGCCGAAATACGTGAGTTATTACCGGGGGTACCTGTACTCGCCCTGACAGCCACTGCTACTCCGGAAGTGGTGAAAGACATCCAAATGCGTCTCCGTTTCCAAGAGGAGAACGTGTTCAAGATGAGTTTCGAGCGTAAGAATCTTGCTTACATCATTCGCAAAACAGAGAATAAAACAGGAGAGCTGCTGCATATTTTACGTCGTATGCCCGGCAGTGCCATCATCTACGTACGCAACCGCCGCCGCACGAAAGAGATTACCGAATTACTACACAACGAAGGCATCACTGCCGACTTTTATCATGCAGGTTTGGATGACGCCACCAAAGACCTCCGCCAGCAGCGTTGGCAAACCGGTGAAAGTCGTGTCATCGTAGCAACCAATGCCTTTGGTATGGGCATTGATAAACCGGATGTACGCATCGTGATCCATTTGGACTTGCCCGATTCCATAGAAGCTTATTTCCAGGAAGCCGGACGTGCCGGACGTGACGGAGAGAAAGCCTATGCGGTCATTCTCTATTCCAAATCAGACCAAACCACACTCCACAAGCGTATGCCTGATACTTTTCCGGAGAAGGAGTATATCAAGCAAGTCTATGAACATCTGCAATACTACTATCAGATGGCCATGGGCGACGGACAAGATTGCATACGCGAATTTAACATCGAAGATTTCTGCCGAAAATTTAAATACTTCCCTGTTCCGGTAGACAGTGCGCTGAAGATATTGACACAAGCCGGTTACCTGGAATATACCGATGAACAAGACAATGCCTCGAGGCTAAGATTCTCCGTACATCGGGACGAACTCTACAAACTGAGGGAATTGGGTGAAGACATGGATACGTTAATCCAAACCATCCTCCGCTCCTATACGGGCTTGTTCACTGACTACGCCTTTATCAACGAAGAATCACTCGCTACACGCACCGGCCTGACTCGCAGACAAATATACGAACTGCTCATCCGCCTTGCCAAGTTGCGAATCATAAGCTATGTTCCGCGTAAAAAGACTCCTTTCATTATATATACACGCGAACGGGTAGAAAGGCATCATCTACAAATTTTGCCTAGTGTATATGAAGAGCGCAAAGAGCGTTACGAGAAGCGCATTGAGGCCATGTTGGATTATGTAACCAATGACACCGTATGCCGCAGCCGCATGTTGTTGCATTATTTCGGAGAATCCAATGAGCATAACTGCGGAGAATGTGACACTTGCATCCGTTTAAGAAACCAGAAGAATTCCGACCGCACCTCTACCAAAGAACTGGCTGAACAGATCCTGCAAACTCTGTCCGGACAAACCATGACCCCAACAGCTTTGGCCGAACACATACCGGTTGAAAAAGAAGATCTCACAGAGGCTCTCCACCGGTTACTCGATGAGAACAAGGTAATTGCTGTGAACGGAATGCTGCAAATCAAAAAATAAATTAGTACTTTTGCCCCTAAAAGCAAGGAGGAGCAGTCTCTCACCTCTTCTCCTTTTTACTATTTACCATTTAATTCTTAATTTACGCACTATGGGATTCCTCAAGTCTTTCTTCTCCGGTAAGTCAGAAAACTCGGCAGATGACAAACTAAAAAACAACCAAAAGAATTTTGAAATATTTAAATATGACGGCATGCGTGCACAGCGTATGGGACGTGCAGACTATGCCATCAAATGCTTTACAGAAGCTCTTGCGTTGCAAGAAGATTTCGAAACGATGGGTTATCTGGCCCAAATTTACATCCAAACCGGCATGATGGATGAAGGCCGCAACTTGTTGGAACGTATGATTGCCCTTGAGCCGGCACATACTTCCACCTACCTCTCCCTTGCCAATCTTTGCTACATGCAAGAAGAGTATCCTGCCATGGCCGCAGCTGCTAAGAAAGCCGTTGAACTTGAAGAAGGCAACGCTTTAGCACACTACTTGCTTGGCAAAGCAGATCACAGCCAAGGAGAAGGCATTATGAGCATTGCCCACCTCACAAAGGCCATCGTGTTGCAAGATGATTTTATCGAAGCCCGGCTACTTCGTGCAGAAGCATTGATCAAGATGCAGCAATACAAAGAAGCCATGGAAGACATCGATGCCATTCTGGCACAAAATTCAGAAGATGAAAGTGCCCTTCTGTTGCGTGGCAAAATAAAGGAAGCCACCCATTCTGAGGAAGAAGCTGAAAAAGATTACCTCAATGTCACGGAACTCAATCCATTTAATGAACAAGCATTTCTTTATTTAGGACAGCTATACATCACGCAAAAGAAGCTGACCGAAGCCATCGCTCTCTTTGATGAAGCCATCGAGTTGAATCCCAACTTTGCAAAAGCCTATCATGAACGGGGTCGAGCCAAACTGCTGAACGGCGACAAGGAAGGTTCTGTAGAAGACATGAAACAGGGGTTGAGACTCAACCCGAAAGACGTACAAAGTTTCGACGGACAATATGGCAACCAACCGGGAGGAACTACCGGCAATGTATTAGGGTTATAAACCACAAAACAGTAAAATAGTTACTAACCGTAAAAAAAATATAGTTTTTTGCTTGTATATAAAAGAAAAGCATTACTTTTGTCGCATTATTCAAAAACAGAGAATATAAGTATGAAATCATTTACTTATGCATATTACTTCTTTTTTTACTTTTACTTTAGCCAGAAAGTAGAGCGGGAGTTTGTATGTATCAAGTGACAGTGATGCTTAAGAACTGAAGAGAGAACGAAGTAATATACTGAATCCCGCTCCATCCTATGGACGCGGGATTTTTTTGTAGCATAACTAACGAAAATAGATCATGAAAAAGGTAGCCATTCAAGGAACATTAGGCTCATATCACGACATCGCCGCACACAAGTATTTCGAAGGAGAAGACATAGAGTTAATCTGTTGCGCCAACTTTGAAGATGTGTTTGCGGCCGTAAAGAAAGACAATCAAACGATAGGCATGTTGGCGATAGAAAACACGATTGCAGGCAGCCTGTTGCACAACAATGAGTTGTTGCGCCAGAGTGGGATACAAATCGTAGGAGAATATAAATTACGCATCTCTCACAGTTTTGTTTGCCTGCCCGAAGAAACCTGGGAAGACATTACAGAAGTCAACTCCCACCCCATCGCCTTGATGCAATGCCGTGAATTCCTTGGTCAACACCCAAAGATTAAGGTCGTAGAAGCAGAAGATACGGCTTTGAGCGCCGAAATCATAAAGAAAGAGAATCTGAAGGGACATGCCGCCATCTGCTCCAAAGCTGCCGCCGAACGGTATGGAATGAAAGTGCTACAAGAAGGAATCGAAACCAACAAACATAACTTTACCCGTTTTTTAGTGGTGGCCGATCCCTGGCAAGTGGACGAGCTGAACCGCCACCGCCAGAAAGCCATCAACAAGGCCAGCATGGTATTCACTCTTCCGCATACCGAGGGAAGCCTTTCACAAGTACTGTCCATCTTATCTTTCTACAACATCAACCTGACAAAGATACAGTCGCTCCCCATTATAGGACGTGAATGGGAATATCAATTTTATGTGGATGTTGTTTTCGACAATGTATTGAGGTATAAACAATCCATTGTTGCAATTACCCCGCTGACCAAAGAACTTAAAATATTAGGAGAATATGAAGATGGAAAATCAACGATCTAAAATCAAACCTGCCGACCGCCTGGCAAGCGTCAGCGAATACTACTTCTCTAAAAAGCTGAAAGAAGTAGCGCAAATGAATGCTGAAGGCAAAGATGTCATCAGCCTCGGTATCGGCAGCCCCGATATGCCACCTTCCGAAAGCACCATTGAAACGCTTTGTGAAGCGGCCCGCAATCCTAATGGGCATGGCTACCAACCCTATATAGGCATTCCCGAACTACGGTGCAGTTTTGCCCATTGGTACAAGAAATGGTACGAGGTGGAACTGAATCCGAATACGGAAGTACAGCCACTCATCGGTTCCAAAGAAGGCATCCTGCACGTAACTTTGGCTTTTGTCAATCCCGGCGAACAGGTGTTGGTGCCCAATCCCGGCTACCCTACCTATACTTCGTTGAGCAAGATACTGGGTGCTGAAGTGGTTCCTTACGATCTGAAAGAAGAAAACGGCTGGATGCCCGACTTTGATGAGCTGGAGAAGATGGACATGAGCCGTGTCAAGCTGATGTGGACCAACTATCCCAACATGCCCACCGGAGCCAATGCCACCCCGGAGCTTTACCGCAAATTAGTGGACTTCGCCCGTCGCAAAGACCTTGTCATCGTTAACGACAATCCGTACAGCTTTATTCTAAACGAACGCCCCCTCAGTATACTCAGTGTGCCGGGAGCCAAAGATTGCTGCATCGAATTCAACTCTATGAGCAAGAGCCACAACATGCCGGGCTGGCGTATCGGCATGCTTGCCTCCAACGCTGATTTCGTGCAATGGATATTGAAAGTAAAGAGCAACATTGACAGTGGCATGTTCCGCGCCATGCAATTGGCTGCCACCAAAGCCTTGGAAGCCGAAAAAGAGTGGTATGACGGCAACAACCGGAATTATCGCAACCGCCGACAGTTGGCCGGTGAAATTATGCATGCGTTGGGATGTACCTATGATGACACCCAAGTAGGCATGTTTCTCTGGGGGAAAATACCCGATAGCTGTGCCGAAGTTGAAGAGCTGACCGAACGTATACTTCAGGAAGCAAGGGTTTTCCTCACACCGGGATTCATCTTTGGAAGCAACGGAAAAAGATACATCCGTATTTCTCTTTGTTGCAAGGAAGACAAACTGGCGGAAGCACTGAAGCGCATCAAGGAAGTAATGGGTTAAGAAGAACAAACTGTTCTCATTAGAAGGAACACACTGTTCTATTAAGAGAAACAAACCGTTTCATTAGGAAGAAACAAACTGTTCTATTAGAAGGAACACTTCGTTTCAAAGTAAGAAACACAAGAAAGAATGAAGAATAACTATCGCATAACGTATTTAAAACTAAAAAGCAAAACATATGGAACTTGAATTAGAACCCATCATCCTTCCCGGCGTAGAGAATAAACGCCCGTTGATCATTGCAGGCCCTTGCAGTGCCGAAACAGAAGAACAAGTTATGAGCACCGCCAAACAATTGGCAGACAAAGGGTTGAAAATATTTCGTGCCGGCATCTGGAAGCCGCGTACAAAACCCGGTGGATTCGAAGGAATCGGTGTAGAAGGACTTTCCTGGTTAAAGCAGGTGAAGAAGGAAACAGGTATGTATACCTCTACCGAAGTAGCCACCGCAAAGCATGTGTATGAATGCTTGAAAGCAGATATAGACATTCTTTGGGTAGGTGCACGTACCACAGCCAACCCCTTTGCCGTACAGGAAATTGCCGATGCCTTGAAAGGCGTAGATATTCCCGTATTTATAAAGAACCCGGTAAACCCGGACCTCGAATTGTGGATTGGTGCTTTGGAACGTATCAACAACGCCGGACTGAAGCGTCTGGGTGTGATTCATCGTGGTTTCAGTAGCTACGACCGGAAGATATACCGTAATTTGCCCCAATGGCACATCCCCATCGAATTGCGCCGCCGCATTCCTAATCTGCCCATCATTTGTGACCCAAGCCACATCGGTGGGAAACGCGAATTCATTGCTTCCCTCTCTCAGCAGGCCATGGATCTGGGCTTCAATGGGCTGATTATCGAAAGTCATTGCAACCCCGACTGTGCATGGAGTGATGCTGCCCAGCAAGTGACTCCCGATGTACTCGACTATATTCTCAACCTGCTTGTCATTCGCAAGGAAACACAAAGCACGGAAAGTCTCAGCCAATTGCGCAAGCAGATTGATGAATGTGACAACAACCTGATTCAAGAGTTATCCAAACGCATGCGTGTAGCCCGTGAAATCGGCACGTACAAAAAAGAACATGACATGACCATCCTCCAAACCGGACGCTACAACGAGATTCTTGAGAAGCGCGGATCGCAAGGTGCCCTTTGCGGCATGGATGCCGAATTTATAAAAAAAGTGTTTGAGGCTATACACGAAGAGAGCGTGAGACAACAAATGGAGATCATCAATCAATGATAAACTTCCATTGAACCAATCAAAGAAATTATGAGAATATTGATACTTGGAGCCGGGAAGATGGGCTCATTCTTCACAGATATTTTAAGTTTTCAACACGAGACGGCCGTGTTTGACGTCAACCCGCATCAACTGCGTTTTGTTTACAACACCTACCGCTTCACTACTTTGGAAGAAATCAAAGATTTTGAACCGGAGTTGGTCATCAATGCCGCTACCGTAAAATATACGCTGGATGCGTTTCGACAAGTACTGCCCGTATTGCCCAAAGATTGTATCATCAGTGATATCGCTTCGGTAAAAACGGGGTTAAAGAAGTTCTATGAAGAGAGTGGCTTCCGATATGTATCCTCCCATCCCATGTTCGGCCCGACTTTTGCCAGCCTGAGCAACCTGAGCAGTGAAAATGCCATCCTCATCAATGAAGGTGACCATCTGGGAAAAATCTTCTTCAAAGATTTATACCAGACGATGAAGCTGAATATCTTTGAATATAGCTTTGAGGAACATGACGAAACAGTGGCCTATTCTTTGTCCATTCCGTTTGTTTCCACCTTTGTATTCACAGCGGTCATGAAGCATCAGGAGGCACCGGGCACTACTTTCAAGAAGCATATGGCCATTGCCAAGGGACTGCTTAGTGAAGATGACTACCTCCTTCAGGAGATTTTGTTCAATCCTCGCACTTCATCGCAAGTGGAAAACATCCGCCTAGAGTTGAAGAAACTACTGGAAATCATTACCAACAAGGATGCGGAAGGGATGAAGAAATACCTGACTAAAATTCGGGAAAAAATTAAATGAGTGGGAGGGTGACTATAGGGCAACTGCTATTTGATAATCCCGAAAATATCATGTACTTTTGCATCACCTAAAAGAAGAAAAATGATTGATCAAGGCACCATAGACCGAATTTTAGATGCGGCTCAGATTACTGATGTCGTATCCGACTTTGTCACCCTGCGTAAGCGTGGTGTCAACTATGTAGGTCTATGTCCTTTTCATGACGACAAAACGCCCTCTTTCTATGTATCGCCTGCCAAAGGGTTGTGCAAATGTTTTTCATGTGGAAAGGGTGGGAACGTCGTGCACTTCATCATGGAGCATGAACAGATGTCTTATCCTGAGGCACTGAAATTCCTTGCCAAGAAGTACGGCATAGAAATCAAAGAACGGGAACTCTCCAATGAAGAAAAGATAGCTCAGAGTGAGCGAGAGAGTTTGTTTATTGTCAATAACTTTGCACTCGAGTATTTCCAGCATATCCTTCGCAACCATGTAGACGGGCGCAGCATTGGTATGGCTTATTTCCGTAGCCGTGGCTTTCGGGATGATATCATCGAAAAGTTCCAGTTGGGCTACTGCACAGAAAGCCATAACGCCCTTGCAGAAGAGGCGTTGAGGAAAGGATACAAGAAAGAATTTTTGATAAAGACCGGCCTTTGTTACGAAACAGAGGATCACCGCCTGCGTGACCGCTTTTGGGGACGGGTCATCTTCCCGGTACACACACTATCCGGAAAAGTAGTGGCCTTTGGAGGACGCGTGCTTGCCAATGCAACCAAGGGAATCAAGGTGAAGTATGTCAATTCTCCTGAATCGGAGATTTACCATAAGAGCAATGAGCTGTATGGCATCTATTTTGCGAAGCAAGCCATTGTGAAACAAGATCGGTGTTTCCTGGTAGAAGGTTATACGGATGTCATCTCCATGCATCAGTCGGGTGTTGAAAATGTAGTGTCTTCTTCAGGAACGGCATTGACACCCGGACAAATTCGCATGATTCACCGTTTCACCAACAATATGACCGTGCTTTACGACGGTGACGCTGCCGGTATCAAAGCCTCTATCCGAGGCATAGACATGCTGTTGGAAGAAGGCATGAATATCAAGGTCTGCCTCCTGCCCGATGGGGACGATCCTGACTCTTTTGCCCGCAAGCACAACGCTACGGAATTTCAAGAATTCATTCAGAAGAACGAAACGGACTTTATCCGCTTCAAGACCAATCTATTGCTTGAGGATGCCGGAAAAGATCCTATCAAACGTGCCGAGCTTATAGCCAATCTGATACAAAGCATTTCGATTATTCCCGAAGCGATTGTACGCGACGTATATATCAAAGAGTGTGCTCAATTGCTGCACGTAGAAGATAAGTTGTTAGTTTCCGAAGTAGCCAAACGTCGTGAAACGCAAGCCAAGAAACAAAAGGAACGCATCGAGCGGGAACGCCGTTCTGCACAGGCAGCAAGAATGAATGCGGAAGCAGGTATTCATGGAAATCAGGTTCCGCCGGAGAGCTCTGTAAACGGCTCGCAACAGCCCACCGATGTTCCTCTTGAAACAGTGCCTCTTCCCGGTTTTCCACCCGAGGCTACGGCTCCTTTTCCGCCGGAGGATAACTATATCTCGTTTATTCCTCAAGAAGGGAAAGAGGGGCAAGAGTTCTATAAATTTGAACGGCTGATTCTGCAAATGGTAGTACGTTACGGAGAAAGGGTGATGTGTAAAATCACCAACGATGAAGGGATAGAGATACCTATCACCGTCACTGAATACGTCATCAACGATTTGAAAGAAGACGAACTTGCCTTTCATAATCCGCTCCATCGGCAAATACTTTCGGAAGCTGCCGAGCGTAGTCATAAGGAAGGTTTTACAGCTGAGCGTTATTTCCTGTCGCATCCTGACACCGTTATCAGCAAACTCAGTGTAGAGCTTATCAGTAACCGTTACCAGTTAAGAAAGTCACAGATGGATCAAATGGTGACGGACGAAGACCGCCTCTATGAGTTAGTGCCTACCCTGATGATTAACTTTAAGTATGCCATTGTCAGTGAAGAACTCAAGCATATCATGTCTGCCTTGCAAGATCCCGCTATTGTGAATGACGAAACCAAATGCAACAACATGATGAAACGCTACAATGACCTGCGCGAAATCAAAAGTATCATGGCAAAGCGTTTGGGAGACAGGGTAGTCGTCAGTTTCTAATGCTGATTGAGCGAATGAAGCGCTACGAATTGTGACGAATCAGATTCATGAATTCTTCCCGAGTCTTTGCCTGATTGAATGCTCCCGTAAAATCGGAGGTAGTAGTAATGGAATTCTGCTTTTCAACTCCGCGCATTTGCATACACATATGCTTTGCTTCCACAACGACCATAACACCCAACGGATTCAACGTTTCCTGAATGCAATCTTTGATTTGCAGGGTCATGCGTTCCTGCACTTGCAGGCGGTGTGAAAAGATATCCACTACGCGGGCTATTTTGCTCAGTCCCGTGATATAACCGTTAGGAATGTAAGCCACGTGTGCCTTACCGTAAAACGGAAGCATGTGGTGTTCGCACAGTGAGAAGAAATCAATATCTTTCACAATAACCATCTGACTGTATTCTTCTTGAAATTTAGCAGAACGAAGTACTTCATGAGGATCCATAAAATAACCTTTCGTCAACGACAGCATGGCTTTAGCCACCCGCTCCGGAGTTTTCAACAAGCCTTCGCGTTCCGGGTTTTCACCCAATAAAGCAAGAATACGATGATAATGTTCTTTCAGCTCATCCAATGAAGGAGATACTATTTCTTCTTTTCCTAACATGAGAAGATTTATAATTTATGATTTACGATAAAATGGGCCATACCCAATGATAAACTGCTACTTATAAAGGGATATTAATCTGATCCTTTACAATCGAAACTTCCTTAAATACACCGGTAGCACGCAACTGGCGCATCACAGCATCCGCTTCTTCAATGCTGCGAAAATCACCGGCACGACACAGCCAACGGGGAAGGGTGAAGGAAGTATAGACGGTAAGTTCCGGAAAACGTTCTTTGACACGTGAAGCCACCGAATAAGCTTCGTTCTTAGACTCACGCGTGTTATTACCGGCATATACCTGTATGCGATAACCCGAACTCTTAATCACCTTCCGATCATCACTCCCGATAGGAATATATTCCGTACCTATCAATGCCGCAATACGGGCATCTTGTTGGATGGTCACTTTGCCTTGTCCGGGTACATTACGCTCCAGACTCTTCACAATGTTATTCTGCGCTACAGAAAGAGTTGCCAAAGCAAAGCACGCAACCAAAAGTAAACTAAGTTTCTTCATTACTGCCTATTTTTATAAAATGGAAAACTAAAAATGGAAAATGGCTAAGCCATCAAAATGGCATAGCACATTTTCTATTTTCAACATTTACTTTCCAGTATTCAATTAATTAAAAGCGTCGATGATACCTTTGAAGTCAGCAACGCTCAAAGCAGCACCACCAATCAGACCACCGTCAACATCCGGATTAGCAAACAATTCCTTCGCGTTGGAAGGCTTGCAGCTACCACCATAAAGAATAGAGCAGTTGTCAGCCACTTCTTTTCCGTATTTTTCAACAATCAGTGAACGGATGAACGCATGGATTTCTTGTGCTTGTTCAGCAGTAGCAGTCTTACCTGTACCGATGGCCCAAACGGGTTCATAAGCCAAAACAATCTTAGAGAAGTCTTCAGCCGACAAAGAGAATACAGATGCCAACTGAGCTGCCACCACTTCATTCTGTTTGTTTGCTTCACGCTCTTCCAACACTTCACCGATACAGAAAATCGGAGTCAGGTTGTTAGCTAAAGCCAATTTTACTTTTTCTTCCAAGATAGCTACGGTTTCACCATAGTATGCACGACGTTCTGAGTGACCCAGAATTACATATTTAGCACCTGTAGAAGCAACCATAGAGGCAGAAACTTCACCGGTATAAGCACCGGATACTTTATCTGCACAGTTTTCTGCACCTACACCTATTTTAGCAGCATCTACCAACGGAGTAACAGATGCCAAGTGGATAAACGGAGTACAGATGATTACATCACAATTAGGCTTTTCGTTAGCCAAAGCTTCATTCAGTTCTTTTGCAAGAGCAATACCCTCCTGAAGGGTTTTGTTCATTTTCCAGTTTCCTGCAACAATGTTTTTTCTCATTTTGTTTTTAATCTTAAAAGGGTTAATGTATTTATGATTTAACTGTTTGCGATTTTTGATTTGCGGCTGCTTGCCGTTTCTTCTCTCTACGTTTGATAACCAGAATATCTACTCCAATAATCATCAGCAGAGGAATAATAAACCAAAGCAGTACATATCCAATAGTCTGCCAATCATTCTCTTGCTTCAGTTGCCCCAGTTCGAGTTTGTCCAAACTATCTGTCAGCACATATTCATCGGGCAACCGATTGTCACTCCATTTATTCAAAATGACTCCGTCTTTCAGCAATAAAAGTCCGGGATTAGAGCGTATAATCGTTTTCAATGTAATGTCATCCATTTGGCAAACCGGATATTCAGCCCCCGTCTTGTCACGCCACAATTCAATCTCCTCTTCCCGAGAGGAGGTGATGGCATAAAAGGCATAACCGTGCTCTACGCTATAATCATAGATTTCGTTGATCAAATCGATATTGCTGTCATCCGCCTGCTCTATGCGATGGGCTATCAGCAAAAACGTATATTCTTGATCCGAGAGCACCTGATCCGTTATATCTTCTCCGGTTTCCAGATTCATGATAGAGAAGTCATGAATAGGCGGTTCGTATCCTTTTTCTTTCAGTATCGTACGCGTTTCAATAAATTTCCAGGTAGTGTCCGGATAGTTCTCCAATGTAAACTCCTGACGTTTGCCGCCTTTCTCCAATATGAAACGGCTCTCGAAGACACTCGGTTTTGCACCTTCAGGAATTTCCATATGGGCTTTGATATCCGTTCCAATCTTATAAGGGCGGAAATCCAAGATCGGCAAATCACCCAGACAATAAAATGCCAAGGCAAAGACAAACAAGAGGGTATACATAGAAACCATCCATTCCATTTTTGCCGTAATGAAACGCACCATCCAAGCTTTCCACTTAAAAACGGAGATGGCAGCGATCAACAACACTATATTTTTCCCAAAAGTCTGCCAGTTGGTTAATATCCAAGCATCCCCAAAACAGCCACAATCAGACACCGGATTAGTTAAAGCCAGATAGAGAGTCAACGGAGTCATCACAGCCATGAAGAGCAGAGCCAATATAGACGCCACATTCTTGCGTATACCCCAAAACAAGAAGATACCTACACTGAATTCTACGGCTGCCAAAACAATGCCAAAGAATAAAGGTAAGTAAGAAGGGAACCAGGAAGCCATGCCAAATGCCGTGAGATAATCCTGTATCTTGTAAAATGATCCTAACGGATCGACTGCTTTTACAAAACCTGAAAATATAAAGACTATTCCCAGCAAAAAGCGGCAGGCGTTCACCCAGACTTTCTCAATAATATGTTTCTTCTCAGTCTCCAAATGCAATCTTAATCAAACCAAACACGGAATAATTAATCATATCCATATAGTTGGCATCGATGCCTTCTGACACCAAAGTTTGTCCGGACAGACTCTCAATTTGTTTGGTCCGGTAAATCTTCATCAATATCAAATCCGTATAAGAACTGATACGCATGCTACGCCAAGCCTCATCATAATCATGGTTCTTGGCCAACATCAGATCCAAAGAGATTTGGGCATATTTATCATAGAGCGTCATGGCTTTCTCATTGGTGATATCTGCAGATTCGGCATAGCCTAGTTCCAGCTGTATCAATCCAATGATTCCATAGTTCACAATAGCGATCAACTCTGAGGAAATTCCCTCATCTACCAATCTGACCCCTTTGGTCTCAATGCTTCTAATGCGATTGGCTTTAATAAATATCTGGTCTGTCACGGAAGCCGGACGGAGAATACGCCACGCCGGACCGTAATCATGAAGTTTCTTAGAAAACAAGTCACGACACATAGCAATGACATGTTCAAATTGTTGCTTGGTATCTTTCATATCCATACAAATAAGCTGCAAAGTTAGGAATAATTAAAGGAAAAAGAAAAAGAGGGCACTCTAAATTATATTAAAGCACCCTCTCCTATTGAGATTGTTTACGTTTTTATGAGCAACGCAACACTTGCCCCGGGCGCAAAATGGTTTTGCGCGTAATTCGGTTCAGTTTGCAAAGTTTGTCTATGCTTGTTCCCTGACGAGAGGCAATGCGACCTAAAGTATCCCCTTTCTTTACTTTGTAGAATAAGCCTTCACCGGATGCCATGCTACGAGCTGTACCGGAAGAGCCCTTCGTTTTATTGAAAGTATAAGAGTCGGCAACAATATCTTGTTTTTCAAAATCAAACATGAGTGCGGGATTAATAGGAATTCCCAAGAAGCGTGTTTCAAAATGGAGGTGCGAACCGGTAGAACGTCCGGTATTACCGCCTAACCCAATAGGCTCTCCGGCTTTCACCAACTGATTCATATCTACCAATTGTTTGGATAAGTGTCCATAAACAGTTTCTAAGCCGTTATCATGACGAACCACAACGTATTTCCCATATCCACGACGGCCTTGATTCTTCACAACACGTATCTTCCCATCAAAAGCAGCGCGGATCGTATCTCCTACATATACTTTGATATCCAATCCGTAGTGTCCTCTTCTTCGGCGGGGACGATAGCCAAATACGTCTGTAATACGAGTGTTATGAGTAGGCATACAGAAGCCTTTCAAATCAAACGTATAACTGCTTGGTACAATAGCATTGCCATAAGCCTGAACAAACTCATTATCCCAATTAGGATATAAATCCAAACCCGGATACAAAGATTGCTCTGCGCGTATTTGTTTTTGCAAAGCTAGTGAATCAACACTTTTAAGTTTTCTATCAATGGGAGCTTGACGTGCGATTAGGTCTTGCGAGAAGGAGTTCAAGCTGACCATTGCTGTCGCAGCCAATAAAGCTGTTTTAATCCAATTAAAATTCATCCGTTTCGTCATTCATTTTTAATATTTGCGGTAAGCGTATATGGTAAGCACAACTACTTATTCAACACAAATATCCAGATTGATTTTTTAAAAATTCTCCCAAAGATAATATTTCTCTCTGAAAGACAGAACTTCTCCTATACATTTTTTCAATGCAAAGAAAGTGCTTGAGAAATAACTTCCGCCTTAATCCCCTATAAATAGGACAAATACAGCGAAACATGTTCTACAACATAAACTGCAAACAAAGTGCATGTTTAACCGTTTTTCTCAACTGATAGCCGCCCAATTCACATTCGTTTTTCTCAGCGCTTTCAACTGTCTCCAAAGAATTTCATTCTCCGGAAGCGTGCCATTGGGGTCAATATCTATAACTTTTTGAGCGACTTCCCGAACGTATTGCAACAATTGTCCGTCACGGGCAATATCGGCAATCTTTAAATCAAAGGCAATACCACTCTGCTGAGTGCCCTCCAAATCACCCGGGCCACGCAATTTCAAGTCCGCTTCTGCTATCTCAAAACCATCGTTCGTGCGAACCATGATTTCCAAACGCTTCCGAGTATCTTCCGCCAGTTTATAGCCGGTCACAAGAATGCAATAGGACTGGTCTGCACCACGTCCCACCCTGCCACGTAGCTGATGCAGCTGTGACAAGCCAAAGCGTTCAGCATTCTCTATAATCATGACAGAGGCATTCGGAACGTTCACTCCTACCTCAATGACAGTCGTAGCCACCATAATCTGAGCCTCACCTGAAACGAACAATTGCATCTGTGCCTCTTTCTCGGCAGCTTTCATTTTACCATGCACTTTGCAAACTTTACAATCAGGGAATTCTTCGCAAATATGCAAATAACCTTCTTCCAGATTCTTCAAGTCAATCTTTTCGCTCTCCTTTATCAACGGAAAAACCATGTAAATCTGTCGCCCTTCCGCAATCTGCTTCCTTACCGACTGAACTAAGCTCTCTCTGCGATTATCAAATTGATGAATGGTCACAACGGGTTTGCGTCCGGGAGGAAGTTCATCAATGACCGACACATCGAGATCACCATATAAAGTCATAGCCAGCGTACGGGGTATAGGAGTAGCAGTCATGACAAGCACATGAGGAGGTTGTACATTCTTCGTCCACAAACGGGCACGCTGTTCCACTCCGAAACGATGCTGTTCATCAATCACAACCAAACCTAAAGAAGCAAAGTTGACAGTATCTTCTATCACCGCATGCGTTCCTATCAGAATATGTATGTCGCCCGTCAGTAAACCGGAAAGAATAGATGCACGGCGTTTGCCTTTGATGGTACCCGTCAACAGTTCTACACGCACATCCATACCGTACAATAACTCACGAATGGTTTCATAATGTTGGTTCGCCAAGATTTCAGTCGGAGCCATCATACAGGCCTGAAATCCATTATCGAGTGCCATGAGCATACTCATGAGGGCAACTAACGTCTTTCCACTACCTACATCTCCTTGCAGCAGGCGATTCATTTGTCGGCCGGAACCAACATCCCGACGAATTTCCTTGAGTACACGCTTCTGTGCATTCGTCAATTCAAAAGGAAGATTGCGGGAATAAAAAGAATGAAAGACCTCTCCTACCTTTTCAAAGATATAACCACGATATTTCTGCTGACGATCTTTGGCATAGCGCAAGATATTCAATTGCACATAGAAAAGCTCTTCAAACTTGAGGCGATATTGTGCCTTGCGTAACAAATCTGAATGAACGGGAAAATGAATATGGGTCAGAGCATCCGTCAAAGACATCAAATGATGTTCTTTCAAGATGGAGGGAGAAAGGGTTTCAGGCAAAGGATCCTGCAGTTGCTTCACCACGGTATTCATCATCTTTTCAATGGCATGTGAATTCAGCGAACTACGTTTCATCCGGTCTGTCGTATTGTAGTAAGGCTGCATTCCCATCGTAGAAAGCGTCAGTTCTGAAGCCGGATCTATATCCGGATGAGCGATGTTTATCCGCCCGTTAAAGACCGATGGCTTCCCAAAAACGATGTACTCTTTTTGTATTTTATACTTCCCAATCAAATATTTAATGCCCTGAAACCATACCAGATCAACAATGCCCGTACCATCTGAAAAATGAGCAATCAACCGCCGCTGACGTCCCTCACCTACCGTTTCAAAGCTTAGGATCTCTCCTTTCAACTGAATATAGGGCATCGTGCCGTCTATCTCTTGAATAGAATAGATGCGGCTACGATCCACATACTTATAAGGAAAATAATAGATTAAATCGTGGAGGGAATAAATGCCCAATTCTTTATTGAGCACCGAAGCACGCTGTGGCCCGACGCCCGACAAGTATTTTATGTCACGCGTAGTTAAATCAAACATGAATTTATAAGTGCCGTAGCTATTTTTAAATCAAAAGGAGTGGTTATTTTAATATTTTCTCGGTTACCCATGGTCAGAAAAACGGGAATACCCAACGCTTCCACCACCGAAGCATCGTCTGTAAAATGGGTAGAATAAGGCTGTTCGTATGCCTCTTTCAAAAGGTGGACATCAAAAACCTGCGGCGTCTGCACAAGTTTATACTCATCCCGACCAACGGTTACACTTCGTTCTCCTTCCAGATGACGAATCGTTTCTACCACATCGATCACAGGAACAACGGCTTTCTTCTTTTCTGCCAAAGCATACCCACGAGCAATGACCTCTTGCGATACAAACGGACGTACTCCATCGTGCACTCCCACCAAGCCCGGGGTTGTGACTAAATCCAGTCCATTCTTTACCGATTGGAAACGAGTATCTCCCCCGTCGGCTATGACATGAGCAAGAGTAAACTGATATTCTTCACACAGTTGTTTCCAATAATTTTGTTGGCTGTGTGGAAGTACCAATATGAGATGTATTTCGGGATCGTAAGTATAAAAAGCTTCTAAAGTACGCATCAAAACGGGTTTTCCTCCAATAGGAAGAAACTGCTTGGGTAGTTCAGTTCCCATACGCAATCCCTTACCACCCGCCACAATCAGAGCATACTTCATTGAAATTACATGTTAGATAGTGAATGATTGAATCAACATCGCATCTTTTAATTCCTGCACTTTTTCTTTGCCTTTCAAAAGTTCAACAGCCGCTAATGCAAAATCCATAGCAGCCCCCGGTCCTCTACCAGTCAGGATGTTACCATCCTTTTCAAGGATAGCACCGGTATATTCAGCTCCTTCCAAGAATTCCTCGAAACCCGGATAACAGGTTGCCTTTTTACCTTTCAGCAAACCCAATTTGCCCAACACCATCGGTGCGGCACAAATCGCTGCAATCGGTTTGTTTTTCTCTGCAAAGTGCAACAATAGCTTGCGTAAGTCTTCACTCTCTCCTAAAGCAGCAGCTCCCGGCATACCTCCCGGCAATAAGACCAATTCAGCATCAAAGAAGTCACAGTTCACTATATTCTTATCACATAAGACCGGTACTCCATGTGCACCTGTTACAATTTCATCAGGGGTTACGCTTATCATTTCAACCTTCAAATCTGCACGTCTCAGTACATCCACAGAAGTGAAAGCTTCAATTTCTTCAAACCCATCCGCAAAAAAAACATAAACTGTACCCATACTTGTTTCTCCTCTTATTTTAGATTGAAATAATACGTAATTGTTCCCGTTTGATTATTCAAACCACTCACAGCATTGAAGCGCGCTTTCTTGGCAGCATCTTCCGCCGCCTTACGCAAAGCCGAATTTACAGTGTTCGTTTGCCGGTTAATACTGGTTGAGATAACCTGACCTCCCGGGTTCACCGTGATCGTAACCACTACTCGGCCCTCATCCTGCACATTATATACCGGACGTGGAAGTCCTCCTTCTCCTAAAGAACGTCCTCCAAGATTAAAACTACCATAGCCACCTGTACCGGTGGTTGCTCCTGTAGGCGCATTGCCCGTAGCACTACCTTGAATTCCATCCCCTTCGGTGTCTCCTTTACTACCCATCTGCGCACCTTTACCAAAAGCTCCGGAAACTCGTTTGCGTGCAGCTTCTTCTGCATCCCGACGTTCCTTCTCAGCCTTTGCTTCTGCCAGTTTACGGGCTTCCTCCGCTTTTTCGGCAGCTGTTTTTTCAGGCTTCGTCACCTCTTTCTTCTTAGGTTCAGTCTTGGGTTTTAAAGCAACTGACTCTTCTGCCTCCTGCGTTATGATATCTTGTTCAGCTGCTTCTTCCACTTGAGGAGCAACCTCTTCCGGAACCACCTCCACCTCTACTAAAGAAGGATCAGCCATGCCCCATGCATCAGGAACTTCTCCCAGCATCACAGGCATGCCCTCTTCTTCCGAAGGCTTAGGAACTGTAAATCCTACCAGTATCAGAAAGGCAATAAAGGCGACATGCACCAGCAATGCCCCTATTATTCCTACATATTTTCCTTTTTTTTTCTGAACTCCCATAGCATTTACTATTTGATATCATTCCTTCATTATCTTCCTTCCGGTGGGCGTGTAGCCAACACCATCTTGAATTTATTTTC
This sequence comes from uncultured Bacteroides sp., assembly GCA_945607605.1. Taxonomy (GTDB): domain Bacteria; phylum Bacteroidota; class Bacteroidia; order Bacteroidales; family Bacteroidaceae; genus Bacteroides. The sequence continues at coordinate 6,751 of CALYZE010000022.1, read as the reverse complement.
ATTCGCAATATTCAGTATCTTAACAATCTCTCGATAAGGCACTGTTTCGTCAGCATATAGAGCCACATACATTTCAGGCTCCTTTGACGCACACTCCTGCAAAAACGGGGTCAGTTCGTTCAACGACAGCATCTTTTCCTTATCATTACCGAAAGCAGCATAATAATTCAGATCCTGATCAATAATGACCCTCGTCAAAGGCTTGGCAGACGTCTGTTGTTTTCCTTGTGGCAACAATACTTTGATAGCATTGGGTGATACCATTGTAGAGGTTATCATAAAGAAAATCAGCAGCAAGAAGATTAAGTCCGTCATGGACGCCATGCTGAAATTAGGTGATATTTTTATTCTACGTTTTAGCACGTTTGTTCCCTACCTTTAAATGATTAATTTTAATTTACTCACTGTTATTTTGACGGCTCATTCAGCAAATCCATAAATGCCATGGTCTTACCCTCCATCTTATTGACAACACCATCTATCAGCGTCACCAGATAGTTGTAAGCAAACATGGCTATGATACCGACCACCAGACCACCTACTGTGGTAATCATCGCTTCGTAAATACCACCCGAAAGCAGCGTAATATCTATATTATTACCGGCATTGGCCATTTCCCAGAAGGCACGCACCATCCCTGTGACCGTACCAAGAAAACCAAGCATCGGAGCACCACCGGAGATAGTAGCCATAATCGTCATACCTTTCTCCAACTTTGCCACTTCAATATTACCCACGTTTTCAATGGCGGCTTGCACATCGTTTACCGGTCGTCCCAAACGGCTGATCCCTTTTTCAATCATACGGGCAGAAGGAGTATCCACACTACGGCAATAGGCAATAGCCGCCTTGAGTTCTCCACCTAAGATATAATCCTTGATTTTATCCATGAATTGAGGATCTTCTTTCCCCGCCCTTCGGATTACATAATAACGCTCAAACAGAATATAAAAGCAAAGTATGGACATCAGACCTAACACGACCATAATCCAACCACCTTTGACAGCCATACTCCATAAATTCATTTCATCGGGAGCAGATACCTGAGTCAATACAGGATTAGCACCTGTAATAGAATCAGTGAGTGCCGGTGCCACTTGGGCCAATAATAACATTGCATTCATCAGCGAAGACAGTTTTTATATTCCTGAATGGTGCGTTCCAATCCCAGATACAATGCATCACAAATCAGTGCATGACCGATGGAAACTTCATCCAACCACGGAATGTTTTGATAAAAATAATTCAAATTCACTAAACTCAGGTCGTGCCCGGCATTCAAACCTAATCCTAAGCTACGCACCACTTTGGCAGCTTCCACAAAAGGAGCTACTGCCGCTTCCTTTTCTTTCAGATAAGCCGTTGCATAAGGCTCTGTATATAGTTCCACCCGATCGGCACCGGCTTTTGCAGCGTATTCAATCATCTCTAAGTCTGTAGAAACAAAAACAGAGGTACGAATACCGGCATTATTAAATTCATCCAGCACCTCACTCAAGAAATTCAAATGAGTCTTGGTATCCCATCCCGCATTCGAAGTGAGCTGCGTAGGGCTGTCAGGCACTAAAGTAACTTGTTGTGGTTTTACCTTCAATACCAAGTCTATAAACTCCGGAGTAGGATGTCCTTCAATATTAAATTCGGTACGCAGCAACGGGCGTAAATCGTAAACATCACTTTGGCGAATATGTCTTTCATCCGGACGTGGATGCACGGTAATACCATCAGCGCCAAAGCTTTCACAATCCAATGCCACTTTCACCACATTCGGTGCATTGCCTCCACGGGCATTACGTAGCGTTGCCACTTTATTTATATTTACGCTTAATCTCGTCATAATTTCATTTACAGTTTGGGACAAAAGTACAAATAATAGCGATAGGTTGGCTACATTCTGAGAAAAAAATAGCATCTTTGCGCAGCATAATAACAGATTTGATCATGAAGTTTGCCATATTTGGAAATACCTATCAGGCTAAAAAATCCTCCCATGCAGAAAATCTTTTCCGCATACTGGAACGGCACAACGCACAACTAAGTATATGTCGGGAATTCTATCATTTTCTGATCGCCGATTTACACCTTAACATCCCCTCTGCGGAGCTGTTTGATGGAGACGACTTTTCGGCCGACATGGTGATTAGTATCGGTGGTGACGGTACCTTTCTAAAAGCCGCCAGTCGTGTAGGAAAGAAAAACATTCCGATCTTGGGAATCAACACCGGACGCTTGGGCTTTTTGGCTGACGTTTCTCCCGAAGAAATGGAGAGCACCTTTGAAGAGATTTACAACCACCACTATAAGGTAGAAGAACGCAGTGTGCTGCAATTGAAATGCGACCATGCACAGTTGATGAAATCTCCTTATGCACTCAATGAAATTGCTATATTAAAAAGAGATAGTTCCTCTATGATTAGCATTCATACAGCCATCAACGGTGCCCCACTTACTACCTATCAAGCCGACGGTTTGGTCATTTCCACCCCAACCGGTTCTACTGCCTACTCACTCAGCGTGGGTGGTCCGGTCATCGTGCCCCACAGTAAAACGATTGCCATTACTCCCGTCGCTCCACATAGCCTAAATGTACGTCCCATTGTCATCTGTGATGATTGGGAAATCACCCTTGATGTAGAGAGCCGAAGCCATAATTTTCTGGTGGCGATTGACGGTCGCAGTGAATCCTGCAAAGAATCGACCCGACTAACCATCTCACGAGCAGATTATTCCATCAAAGTAGTGAAACGCTACAATCACATATTCTTTGATACACTGCGTAACAAATTAATGTGGGGAGCGGATATCCGATGATACGCCCCCACTCTTAACACTCCTTTCCTAACACTATTTCGCTAATCCTTTCGCAGCTTCCACCAGTCGGATGAACTCCCTTCTATACCCTTTTTCATCATTATCCAACCCTTGTTTTGCCAAACCGATCACCTGATCATAGCTTGCACTTCCCTTATACTCTGAGTCACGAAGCAACTGTCCGAACATAGCCACCGCCGATGCAAAACGGAAATCAGACGAAACACGTTCCCCTTTCCAATCAATCAAAGGCCACTCCATCTTCTTACTTACCTCCCCGTCAGGTGTTTTATAACGGAGTTTGACAGTCAGCAACTCATTAGAGCTCTTCTTGTTTACAACCGGCTCTTTCGTACTTTGATACTTCAAATCATCTATTTTTCCGGCATAGTTGGACTTCACACCAACAGGAACCACCTCATAGAGAGCTGTCACAGTATGTCCAGCACCCATTTCACCCGCATCTTTTGCATCATTATTGAAATCCTCATCTTCCAGCAAACGACTCTCGTATCCTATCAACCGATAGGCCTGCACCCATTCAGGATTGAACTCTATCTGAAGTTTAACATCCTTGGCAACCGTGTGCATCGTTGCTCCGAATTCATTAACCAACACCCGGTTGGCTTCCTGCAAATTATCAATATACGCATGATTACCATTCCCTTTTTCGGCCAAAGTCTGCACTAAATTATCTTTATAATTCCCCATTCCATAGGCAAGTACCGTGAGAAACACACCTGACTTACGTTCTTTTCCAACCAATTCCTCCAATCCCTTTTCCGACGAAACGCCTACATTGAAGTCACCATCCGTACAAAGAATAATCCGATTATTGCCATTTGTTATCAAGTTTTGCCGTGCAATCTTATAAGCAAGCTGAATCCCTTCTCCTCCGGCTGTTGAACCTCCGGCTGTCAGTTTTTCAAGCGCCTCCTTTATCTTCTGCTTATCATTACCCTGTGTAGATGGCAATGCAAGACCTGCATTCCCCGAATAAGTAACGATGGCTACCCGATCCTTCTCACGCAAATTATCCACCAACAGTTTCAATGATGAAACAACCAAATCCAGACGAGTAGGTCCAAACATGGAACCGGAAACATCAATCAAAAACACCAGATTAGAAGCAGGCAGGTTCTCCGATGGAATTTCTTTCGCCTTCAGTCCGATACGCACCAAGCGGTGTGACGATTCCCAAGGACAACTACCTACCTCAGTAGAAATTTTCACCGGATCACTCCCTGTGGGTTTCGGATAATGATACGTAAAATAGTTCACCAGCTCTTCCGTACGGATGGCATCAGCAGGAGGCAATTTGCCCTGATTGAGATAGCGGCGCATATTGCTGTACGACGCTGCATCCACATCCATCGAAAATGTAGAGAGCGGATTCTTCTTTACCTGCTTGAACCCATTCTCTTCAATGGACTTATAGGCTTCCGTATTCGCCGCATCGTAAGAGAAAGAAGCACTCCGCATGAGACTCTTAGTGGCACTCATCCTGGGCGATTTAGTCTTGCCAAACCCTACCACGACACATTCTTGCAGTATCTGTTCATCCGCACGAAGTTCAGCATTCAGCGTAGCCGACTTCACTACCTTCTTTTCGGACACATAGCCAATAAAGGAGAACACCAAAACGTCTCCCATCTTAGCCTCCATAGAATACCCTCCTCGGCTATTCGTTACAGTACCTCGCACCGTTCCTTCTACATACACCGAAGCCCCGATAAGAGGAGAACCGTCTGACGCATCCTTTACTATTCCACTCACTTTGATTGGCTGTGCCCATGCAGCTGTTAGTACCATGAAGATAAAAGCTGTGGCAAGCATTGTTACTCTCGTTTGAATTGTTTTCATAACTATAAGTTTTTAAATGTGATGTTCATTCTGCTTTTAGTATAGAGATGCGGTTTTCTTTCGGATTCCATAAATGCACCCAACTATTTTTTATTTTTTTTCCTGTTAGTTGTCATTTCCAATCCGTGGTGCTATCTTTGGAGGCAAAAGTATTGTACTTGTTTTTCAGAAAGAACATATCAAAACTTTCGGATGAAGAGTTGTTGGCAAACTACACAAAGTCTGGAAACACGGAATATTTCGGTGAATTATACAACCGCTACATCCCGTTGCTATACGGGCTATGCCTCAAATACCTACAAGATGAAGATCGTGCCCAAGAAGCCGTGATGCAGTTGTTTGAAGATTTGTTGCCGAAGTTGGCTCATTACGAGATTACAGCCTTCAAGCCCTGGCTTTACAAGGTAGCCAAAAACCATTGTCTGCAACTCTTGCGAAAAGGAAACAAAGAAATTCTGTTAGATTATGACATCAATGTTATGGAATCAGACGAGTTTCTGCATCTCTTATATGAAGAGGAAAGTACGGAAGAACAACTTCAGGCGCTCCATCGTTGTTTGAAGAAGTTGCCTGACGATCAGCGAGTCAGCATCACCTATTTCTTCCTGCAAGAAATGTCGTATGCCGATGTAGCCCAACAAACCGGATTTACTCTGAATAATGTGAAAAGCTTTATCCAAAACGGAAAGCGAAACTTAAAGAACTGTATCCAGAAACAAACCCCATGAAACTATCGGATTACATAAAAGGACTCCGCAAAGGAAAAGAGGCACATCGGCTCGAAAAAGAGTCGATGAAAGACCCTTTCCTTGCCGATGCACTGGACGGATACCGGCAAGTGGAAGGGGAGCATGCACACAAACTTGAGCAATTGCACCGTCAAGTAACTGCCCGAACTTCAAAAGCCACACACCTCCGTGCTGTCAGTTGGAGCATTGCCGCCTGCCTCGCAGTAGGAATAGGCATCAGCAGCTACTTCTTATTCATGAAAGGAGACGATAGAATGTCGTCCCTTGCTTTGGAGGAAAAAACACTCTCACCCGTGGTTCATTCCTCTGAAGATCAATTAGCAAAAAGCAGTTCTCCTTCTGATACCCTCCATGCTTTGGCCTTATCAGCCCCTCCTACAGCCTCCAAACAAAAAATCTCTTCCGAAGTATTGGCGCAAACCAGACAGATACAGTCTGACCCCGTTGCAGTGGAAGACAGAGAGAGACGGATGGACGAAAAAGCCCAAGAAGAAGTATTCGAAAAAGAGGCAGAAAGCACCATGGTAGTGGCAAAGGCAGAAGAGCCTGCGGCATTGATACTTAATCAACCTGCAGGAACTTCCACGAGAATGACCATAGCCTCTGAAAAGCATAAGGTGCGAGGCAAGGTAGTGGACGAACAACACGAGCCGGTCATTGGTGCCATTGTCTCCGTTAAAGGAACAACGATCGCCGCCATGACTGATGCCAAAGGTGAGTTTGAGTTAGAAACTCCCGAAGGACCTATCGAATTGACAACCCAGTATATCGGCTATCAGTCCGTCCATATACCCGCTGACACCTTAGGAAATATGTTGATTGCCATGAAAGAAGATTCGCAAGAATTGAATGAAGTAGTAGTGGTAGGTTATGGCTCTGAAAAAAAGGACAATCGCATATCCAAGCCATTGATTGGAAAATCTAAATACAACAAGTATCTGAAAAAGAATTTAATCCGACCTTCAGATGAAGCCTGTAAGCACGTAAAAGGAACCGTAACCCTTTCCTTCTATATTGATGAAGATGGGAGCCCGGAGCAGATCACAGTTGTACAAGGCCTATGCAAGTCGGCTGACCAGGAAGCCATTCGTTTAGTGAAAGAAGGTTCGAAGTGGACTTTGAGCAATCAGCCTGTAATATTGGTAATTAAATTCTGATTTATGTAAAATCGATATGCCTCTTAATCTACTTTCTTGATTATCAAAAGAGAGATTTTTCAGCAATAGCACGACGAATATTGTATTATTGCTGTCCGATGGTATGCTCTGCTCATCATACGTGTACTTATTTTTCCCTAAAATTCTTCCGAATTAAAGTTACTTTCCTTC
>CALYZE010000021.1 GCA_945607605.1 uncultured Bacteroides sp. | reverse complement strand
AAATAGGTAAATCACTGATACAGATAGGTGTTGTAAAACATAATATTGGAAACGGGCATGAACAAAAAGAAGGGGGACACCTTATTATATATGCAAGAACCTAAGAAGGAGGGGGAAGAAGGGAGGGAAAAAATAAAAAAGAGGATGCTGCCGGTGTTTTTTAAAAGAAGTTTCTGTTTTTTAAGTGCCAGAAGATGCTTTTTATAGAAGGGTGAGTACTGGATTTTTGAATAATAAAAAGATAAATCCGGATAAGTAGAGGGAAAATGGATGAAGAAAAAAAGGTTTAGTAGTCATACAAAAAGAAATAAAGTTGGCCGCCACTCAGCTAACCTAACAAAGATCCTGTTTTTTTTTCGTATACGCAAACGATAGGATCACCTATCTGAATCTTCTCTCCGACATACATCTAAATCCGACAGTCAAGTATAAGAGACAAAGGAAGGCAGAAATGCACTAACAAACTGAATAAACAATCAAAAATAGGAAAAAAAAGAATTTTATGAAGGAAACGCTGTTTATCTCTATCTTCTCCTATTTCATTACCTCCAGCATTTATTTGACATCTCCTTCGGTATGATGTTTTTTTTATCTGCTTGCTCCTTTTTTATTTAATCTCCTTCGCTTCCTCCTGCGGAATACGTATAGACGTATAAAGTTCTATAATTGCAGCAATCGTCAAAGAAACAATCCACTCATTACCACGTGTAAAAAGCATAAATGCACCTGTTAAGATCAGCAAAAGAGCACCAAAAATCTGTTGGCGGCGCAAACGTCTAATAGTGGGACTCTTAATTGGGGATGGAGAGTTAATCTGTGCCAATGCAACCAGAGTAGCACCCACCGTATATATATAAGGTGCAAGCTTCCAACCAGTAATATAAATGACAGCTCCAGTCAAAACCATTATAGCTCCCACTGTAAAAAGGGCGGGTATCAGTTGTTTCATTCTTCTATATCTCCTTCAAATACATAAATATCCTCGTTGGGTTTCTTCATCAAATATTTTTCGCGCGCAATACGTTCAATAGCCCCGGAATCGACAGAAAGTTCATTAAGACGTTCTGTATTTTCCTCGTATTCCTTGCGATATTTGTCTATTTCTTCGTGTAAACGGCTTTCCTCTCTTGTATATCCTAAACGACGCACCATACTGTTTTCATCGAGAAAACCAACTATCACCACAAACATCACTAGCGTAATAAGATATTTATGCTTGCGAACTAAAGACCAAAGGGAAGCGAGTTTGTCCATAAGACTTAGTGATTAATAATTAAGGATTAGGATTCCATGATGAACGACCTACAGCATCTGTCATCACCGTTCCGATTTTCTTTGAGTACAAAGATAAGATGAATAACTGAAAAAATCCTTTTTTTCACGCACATTTATAGAAAGATTAGTCCCGGCACAACAAGAAAAATAAGTCAGCTTATTTTGTACTGCCTTCAGTTTACATTATCTTTGCGCATCAAGTAAGTGAAAAGAACAACCTGGATATGGAAAATTATATTGTATCAGCACGAAAATACCGTCCTTCAACTTTTGAATCAGTGGTAGGGCAACGCGCCTTAACCACCACTCTGAAAAACGCCATTGCCACCGGTAAACTGGCTCATGCCTACCTTTTCTGCGGACCAAGAGGTGTGGGAAAAACCACTTGCGCCCGTATTTTCGCTAAAACAATCAACTGCATGAGTCCTACAGCTGATGGGGAAGCGTGCAACCAATGCGAATCGTGCACCGCTTTCAACGAGCAGCGATCCTATAATATTCATGAGCTAGATGCCGCTTCTAACAACTCAGTGGACGACATTCGTCAATTAGTGGAGCAAGTACGCATTCCGCCACAAATTGGTAAATACAAGGTATACATCATTGATGAGGTACACATGTTATCTGCTTCTGCCTTCAATGCATTTTTAAAGACCTTGGAAGAACCCCCACGTCATGCCATTTTCATCCTTGCAACGACCGAGAAACATAAAATCCTGCCTACGATCCTTTCACGTTGCCAGATATACGACTTCAGTCGCATTGGTGTGGAAGACACCGTAGCACATCTGGTGTACGTTGCCTCCAAAGAAGGCATCACCGCTGAACCTGAAGCTTTGAACGTCATTGCTTTGAAAGCAGATGGAGGGATGCGCGACGCGCTTTCCATTTTCGACCAAGTAGTAAGTTTCACCGGAGGACACATTACTTACAAAAGTGTGATTGAAAATCTGAATGTACTAGATTATGAATATTACTTCAAACTAACCGACTTCTTCCTTGAAAACAAGGTAAGTGATGCTTTGCTATTGTTGAACGATGTGCTAAATAAAGGATTCGACGGCAGCCACTTCATCACCGGTCTTTCCTCCCACTTGCGCGATTTGCTAATTAGCAAAGACTCTGCAACCCTACCCCTACTTGAAGTTGGTGCCAGCATCCGCGATCACTACCAAGCACAAGCACAGAAATGCCCTCTACCTTTCTTATATCGTGCCATGAAACTTTGTAATGATTGCGACCTAAATTACCGAATCAGCAAAAACAAACGGCTATTAGTAGAGTTAACCTTGATACAGGTAACTCAACTTACTGCCGAGGGAGATGACATATCTGGTGGGCGTAGCCCTAAGCAAACTATAAAACCCATATTCACTCAGCCTGCCGCCGCTCAGCAGCAACAGGCCACTCCTGCTGTGTCACGCCCGCAAGCAACAACACAACCTGCTATACAGGCAGGTAAAGCTCCTAAAAGCACAACTGCTTCTACACACAACAACACGACTCAGCATATGCCTAGTGCCGGGCTTATAACACAGAGTAAAGAGGAAACAAAAATTCCGGTCATGAAAAGATCCGGACTAGGAGTATCCATAAAACGTCCGCACACAGAAGAACAACAGAAAACAGTTACCCGCTCCACCCTCACTCAGCCAACAGCACAACTCGAAGAAGATTTCATTTTCAACGAAAGAGATGTGAATTATTACTGGCAAGAGTATGCCGGACGTATGCCTATAGAGCAAGTTGCCATTGCCAAACGTATGCAAAACATGCGTGCCACCCTACTGAATGACACCACTTTTGAAGTCATAGTGGATAATGAAATCATTGCCAAAGAATTTGTAGCCCTGATACCCACCTTAGAAAACTATATGCGTGAGCAGCTAAAAAACAGAAAAATCTCCATGACTGTGCGCATCAGTGACCCTGAAGAAAAAGTCCGCGCTTATGGCAGGGTAGAAAAATTTCAGATGATGACACAAAAAAACAACGCGCTGATGGATTTGAAAAATGAATTTGGATTGGAGCTTTACTAAAGCCACTTCCGTAAAAGCATTATTACCTACAGATAATCAAAAGATTACTTACTGTCTTCCAAATAGATTCACTTTTCTATGATACAATAACCTCTCTAAAAAAGAAGCTATATCACCCCCTTTATCTGCTTTATTCCCACCCAAACTTATTTAGACAACATACAAATTAAACGTTTTTAATTAAGATTGATACCAACTAACAAAGAAAACCGCTATTTTTGCCAAACAAATTAGTACTAATAATTAAAAATCTAAAAGAAAATGGCTTACGTAATTAGTGACGATTGTATTGCTTGTGGCACTTGCATCGACGAGTGTCCGGTAGGCGCTATCTCTGAAGGCGATATCTATTCTATCGACCCTGAGACTTGTACAGACTGCGGTACTTGCGCAGATGTTTGTCCGTCTGAAGCAATTCATCCGGGAGAATAATAAATCCCTTTTGAAAAAGAAGGCTCGGTTTCTAAGAAGCTGAGCCTTTTATTCTTTAGAGACAAAACAATAAATATAGTTAACAAAAAGAGGAGAAGAGCCTAATTATCCGAGACAAGACTCTAGCAGTTATTTGGGATAAACATCATTCAGATCTATCCGTTCTTGACTACCATTCTCTATCTGCCCTCATTTCTTCCCAAAACTCTACCAGAGAAAAGATATTTCCTTGCCGATAAACAATTAGCTTTGCCCCTACTATTTCTTAAAACGAAGGCTTCATTCTTACAACCAAAAGCTTTATTTATACAAACAGAACTTTGGTTCTTAGAAACAAAAGTTGTATTCTAAATCCTCCTTGCATAGCAGATAGTTTTGCCATGCAGAGCAAACAACAAAAGCAGCATAAGCTTAAAAAACGATTACTGCCTGATAAGCCAGTGACAGTTAGCGAGAATTAGTCATAAGTCTCACACTTCCCAAATAGCTGCACAGAACAATCTGCTTCTATCTAACGAAAAGAAGGCATGCCACAACTGACACGCCCTCCTACTCTATCTTTTAAGGAATATCTTACAAGGAAGTTTTAACACAAAGCCTCTTGTGGATATACTCTTATTAATTTAGTTTTGCTAATGCTTCTTTGATACGGCGAATAGCCTCCACAATGTTTTCATCACTAGTAGCATAACTCATACGAATACATTCAGGAGCGCCGAACGAAGCACCACCCACACAAGCTACGTGTGCTACTGCCAGCAAGTACAAAGCTAAATCATCAGAATCATTAATTTTATGACCATCAGCAGATTTACCAAAGTAAGAGCTACATTTTGGAAATAGATAGAAAGCACCTTCAGGTACATTTACTTCAAACCCCGGAATCTCCTTAGCTAGTTCTACAATCAGAGTACGACGACGTTCAAAAGCCTGACGCATTTCTTCTACAGGAGCTTGTGAACCTGTATAGGCAGCTTCAGCAGCCTTTTGCGATACAGAACAAGGTCCTGAAGTATACTGACCTTGCAAATTATTGCAAGCCTTCACAATCCATTCCGGTCCGGCAAGGAATCCGATGCGCCAGCCCGTCATAGCATAAGCTTTGGAAACACCGTTTACAATCACGGTACGTTCCTTCATTCCGGGAAGTTGTGCAATGCTTTGATGTTTGCCAATATAATTGATGTGTTCATAAATCTCGTCAGCTATTACAATGATTTGCGGATGTTTCGCTAATACGGCTGCCAACCCAGTCAATTCCTCTTTGCTATATACAGAGCCTGTCGGATTGGAAGGAGAACAAAGAATCAATGCTTTCGTCTTCGGAGTGATAGCAGTTTCCAACTGTGCAGGAGTAATTTTAAAATCCTGTTCAATACCAGCAGTAACAATCACCGGAGTGCCCTCAGCCAACTTCACCATCTCAGGATAACTTACCCAATAGGGGGCAGGTACAATCACTTCATCGCCCGGATTCACCAACACTAAAACCGCATTACAAACAGATTGTTTCGCACCGTTGGCACAAGAAATTTGCGCAGCAGTATATTCCAGATTGTTTTCTTTCTTTAATTTTTCCACAATAGCGTTGCGCAAAGCCGGATAACCCGGAACTGGAGAGTAACGCGAAAAGTTATCATCTACCGCCTTTTTTGCAGCCTCTTTAATGTGGTCGGGGGTATTGAAGTCAGGTTCGCCCACACTCAAGTTAATAACATCTACACCTTGAGCCTTCAGCTCACCGCTTTTTTGGGACATAGCCAGTGTCGCAGAGGGCGACAAACTGTTCAAGCGATCTGATAATTGATTCATTTTGTTTCTGATTAATGGTTGTTATGCAAATTCGGCTGCAAAATAAACGATTTTCTTTGAAATATGAAAGCAAAAAGGATAGTTTACTTATTAAAATGAAGATTATGTCCCATACGTTCTTTCTTTGTACGTAGATAACGCTCATTATACTTATTTGGGATAGACTCAATAGGTACGTTTTCAGTAATTTCCAATCCATAAGCCTCTAAGCCAACGCGTTTTACAGGATTATTTGTCATCAGTCGCATCTTATGCACACCGATTTCGCGAAGGATTTGAGCACCTACACCATAATCACGTTCATCAACCAGATGACCTAGGCAAACATTAGCATCTACCGTATCTAGTCCATTTTCTTGTAATTTATAAGCTCTCATTTTCTCCATCAAACCGATGCCACGTCCTTCTTGATTCAAGTAAACAACTACACCCTTCTCAGCTTTCTCTATCATTGCCATTGCTTTGTGCAATTGATCACCACAGTCGCAACGCTTGGAACCGAAAATATCACCTGTTGCACAAGAAGAATGCACGCGTACCAAGATCGGTTCATCCGGTGCCCAAGTTCCTTTAAATAAAGCCACATGTTCCAAACCATTGGATTTTTGACGGAAAGGAATCAAACGGAAGTGACCATGCTCTGTAGGCATATCTACCTCCACGCCTTGCTCTACAATAGACTCTTGTTTTAGACGATATGCAATCAAATCGCGGATAGAAATCAACTTCAAATTAAATTTCTCAGCCATCTTGTGTAATTCGGGCAGACGCGCCATGCTACCATCCTCGTTCATTATTTCCATTAATGCACCTGCCGGATATAACCCTGCCAGGCGCGCCATGTCAATAGCAGCCTCTGTATGCCCTGCACGTCGCAACACGCCCTTTTCTTGAGCATACAGCGGATTGATGTGTCCTGGACGGCCAAAGGTGCCCGGAGTAGAAGTGGGATCGGCCAATGCTTGTATAGTTGCAGCACGATCAGCTGCTGAAACACCGGTAGAACAGCCCTCCAGTTTATCAATGGTTACAGTGAAAGGAGTACCTAGTACGGAAGTATTATCCGATACTTGGTGGGGTAAATCAAGTTCTTTACAACGTGAAACCGTAATAGGTGCACAAAGCACACCACGTGCATGTTTCAACATGAAGTTAACCTTTTCAGGTGTAATCTTCTCGGCAGCAATAATCAAATCGCCTTCGTTTTCACGGTCTTCATCGTCAACCACAATCACAAAATTACCAGCCTTAAAGTCCTCAATAGCTTCTTCTATTGTACTTAACTTAACATTTTCCATATTATATCCTGTTTTTATATATTCTGATTGGTTTCTATAATTTTGACTATCTCCCCATTATTTCGAATGATTCGTTCCATATCTTTATTCAAACGAATTCGAAAAGCCCAGATACGGAAATAAAAAAACATTCCGATTGGGACAACAAGCCCGCAAAGCAGACTCAACCAATAGTTATGAAAGGGCCGTACATGTGCATGAACGGCAATGATGGGATAGTTATTCAGCGCCATTAACAGTGGAATAGATTTCGTATTAGACATTTCTTCAATCAAACCCTCCATACGTTCATTGATATCCACTATCTCAAGGTCTTGCGTACCGCTCATCCACAATTTGAAGTAATTGGGGGCACGCCTTAACGCCTTCTTTTCCGCATATATGCGACAGTCCTCAGATAAGGTTCGTAAATCTCCGGGAAGACGGGTATATTCCGGATCATGAATGATGACCTCCTTGCGGAACATGTGACGAACACTTCGAATCCCTATGAACTTTTTGATCCAATTCACATAGGCATCTGCATTCAACACCACGGAGTCATTATTGGATTTATAAGTAAGAAACGCTCCCAATGGGGCCAAGATTGCAGTACTGGTCCACATACCCATCCAAACAATCCACTTTCCATCACGAGCCATTTTATATCCCGTATTATTGATAATATAGTAAATAATGAATATCAAAACAGATACAACCACCGGCATACCCAAACCGCCTTTACGGATAATCCCTCCAAGTGGAGCCCCTATAAAAAAGAAGATAAGACATGCCAATGAAAGCGTTAACTTTTCATGCCAGGAAGTCATGTGGCGACGAAGACTGGTATCGGTTTGAGAGATATTAAACCCCTTAAAGCTCCAATCGCTTCCGGCACTTTCTGCGCGACTCACCGCACCAGAGATTATTTTTTGTTTCTGCATTAATGTGGCAACATGAAATAAGCTATCTACATCATAGTCACCCAAACGAGCATTTTCAATCTTAATCGTATCCTCTTTACTCAGACTAGTCGTGACATTGTAGGTGCCAGACATCGCTTCTTTATAGTAAGTTCGTCCCACACTGTCATTTTGAATGGTCATTGAATCGATACCGGCCTGCAACATCTTCATATCCTTACTATTGGATTGGTTACTCATAATACCGGTGTCCATCATATTAAAGTCTGAGTTAAATTCAATGATTGCATGTTTCTCTCGGAAGGTTTCACGACGGTAGGGAACATTCTGCTGGTTCATGTTTTGAGATTTCAGATTCTCAAACTGCTCACCGCTAAACAAGTGTAAATATAAATGTTGTTTATCCGCCGTCATCTCTAATCTGCCAGAATCAGCCTTGATAATCTGTGCATTTTCAAATCCCTTTTCAAAATTATAGATCAAGACATCATAAAGCATACCCGTATTACGATTTTTATGCTTTACATAAAGATTATAACCGTCTATCTCGTCATAAAACACACCTTCCGGAATGTCCACTTCCGGCGATTTTTGCTTCATAGACAGCAACAAAGTCCATAATTTGGTCTGGGCCTGTGGTCCAATCACATTCTGAAAATAGAAGGAAACACAGCATATAAAACAAATGAAAACAATCAGCGGCCGCATGATTTTAAGTAATGAAATACCAGCAGCTTTCATAGCAAGCAGTTCAAAACGCTCACCAAAGTTTCCGAAAGTGATAAGAGCAGCCAACAGAATAGCCAGCGGTAATGAGGCAGGAACCAATGACAACGCCGAATAAAAGAAAAACTGTGCTAGGACAGTCATCTCCAATCCTTTTCCAACCATTTCATCTACATACTTCCACAGAAACTGCATCATGAAGATGAAGAGGCAGATGAAGAAAGTGCCCATAAAGAGCATGCAAAAGCTCTTTAGAATAAATATATCTAACTTTTTTATGCGCAGCATTTTACTCTTTTCATGCAATAAGGACACAAAAGTAGCATAAAAAAGGGAGTACGTAAAATTTTTAATTGAAAGTTAACTAAAAACCACACGTTCTACGTAGAGTATCGACCTGCGACTCCCATAATTCACGCAAATCGACAACTTCGTCTGCATCAGTGAAATCAGTAATTTCCAATACAAAATCATTAGTAAGTTCACTATTTGTCATTTTTAATTCAAAATACTCGCGAGGATTTTCATCATCCAACCAACGGAAACGTATAAAGGAATAGGCTCGCATGGCAATAATCTCTGCACCGCGCTTTTCGGCCTTGCCCCAAAAGAAGGTGACGATCTTATCGTCAGATTGCACCCTGTCAGCAAACCAGCCCTCCAAACCGTTAGGGGTACTTATTGCTGTCCAAAGAATACTTTTAGAAGTCGCATTCAAGAGAAATTCTAAATGTACTTTTTTTCTGTCCATAGTTTATTTTGCTTTTATATGCGTTGCCAAGATAAATACTTTTTTCTAATTAGAAAAAATAATTCATTAAATTAATTTAGATAAGCCTTTTACAGCCATCATAACCCATTGATAATGTTATACAAATCTCAAAATACAATTATTCTATTTTCACGGCTTCTACAAATACCAACAATCCAAACATCAAAAAAACTATTCTAAAAGTTTTGGCAGTTAAAAAAAAGCTATATCTTTGCACCCGCAATCTAGAAATGATGGCGGGATAGCTCAGCTGGTTAGAGCGCATGATTCATAATCATGAGGTCCCCGGATCATACCCGGGTCCCGCTACAAAGTCGAAAGATTTTAGAATTAGGCAATTAGGAGGCTTCCACTCTTGGTTGTCTTTTTTTTATGCATTAGTCTCTCACCCTTACTCGAGTCCGTTTTTTTGCAACGATATCCCGCTCTACTTTCCAACCTTCCAGTTTAATCGGTTCGCTCACGAACTCCGGAACGTTATACGAATAAATCAACCGGTCATAATACTCCAAAGGATTTTTTTGAGGCAATAGGAAGGGCTTTCCTACTATGCCGTTTTCATTTATGCTTGCCAAATACAGACGTGTGTAAAGCCCATCGCCTCTACGGCTACTAAAAACAAACCAGCGAGAATTACTGCTCCAATTGTGAAAGCTTTCTGTATCCTCACTGTTCACTTCTTCCATTGGACGCATGCTACCATCTTGCAGATTCAATAGCCACAAATCAGCTTCCTTGTGCCAAATCGAAAAGTTTCCATAATCTGACAAGGTAAACATGATATACCTTCCGTCGTACGAAGGTCTTGGGAAAGAGATACTTTTTCCCATAGTTTCCGCATTGACCAATGTATCTATTCGCTCACCAAACGTTCCATCAAGCGGATTAAAATCGATACTGCACAAGCTATAACGAATTTCCTTATACTCTGCCGGTATCGACTTGACTTCCGCAGCACAGAAATATAATTTACATCCATCTGATGAGAATACCGGAAATGTCTCGAGAACCTCCTTTTTCTGCAGTAAAGGTGAAAGCAATAATTCGTGTGTCTCAGGTTGATAAACGATGATATCCGACTTCAAATCGAAAACCTCTACTCGCTCATCCTTCACTGAATGAAAAGATTGACGCGTATCATTAACCGAATAGGCGATATACTTTCCGCTCGGATGCCAATAAGGATAGACGCCTGCCGAGAGCGTAGAATCCGTTTTCGTATCCAACATTTCCCGTTCTCCGTTAATCTGCATCAAAGTACCACCATTCTTTCCACGAATATGCAAACTCAACTCATTCGAGCGGGTCTTATTGAAAGCATGACAATTCAGACACATACCTGGGACCATCGTATTCTCCAATAGAGCACGCTCGTTGAAAGAAGAAAGGTCGCGTTCATAAATACCCATCTTGCTATAGACCTCATATCCCGGCGCAATCTTGCGATAAACTACTCCGTAATCTATAGGATAAGGACTAACGTACATTGAAAAAGAACGATATTGAATCCATTTACCATCTGTTTTGAGGCAGACCGTAAATAAAAGACTGTCCCCCTTGTTCGCTTCCAAAAGTTTACGCCAATCATTCTGTGGAAAAGATATGATTTTATCATTTACATGAACTTTTCCGGTTTTCCCACCAGTTATCATCACATCCACTCGCTCATACTCTTTCCCGATACAGTTGAAATTCATGGGAGCAATGGTTGCAGGAATTGTCACACCTGCATAGTCGGGATACATAGTCGGCCATTCATCCACAGGTTCCGGAGTAGTCACCGGATCGCTGCAAGCGAGCAGCCACCCCGCAATCATCATATATATAACTATTCTTTTCATCTTCTCATCTTATTTTTTTACTAACAAATAACTCCAGTATGTATCACGAAACCGCGTCTGTAACATTTGTTGGGCATTTGACTGGGAGGTATAGATTTGTGCAAAGGCTATCACATTTTGTACCACTTGAGGCGAAATGCTCCAAGGCATACCTTGAAAGTTTTTGTGCGTCTGCGTCCATACATACACCAATGCTTCCTGGTAGCTACGAGGGATATGATCGTAACCCGCATCTCTTCCTAAAGGATAATATTTCATGAAAGTTTCCAGATCACGCTGTTGTAGCACGTATGCCAACATATACTCAAAGGCCATGCGATTCCGATAGTTGCGCTGATACAGCAACCCCAGCATGCTATCCACCTCTCTGTCGCTAAACAAAAAATCTTCTGTATATCGTATCTCTCTTAACCAACCCCATTCTTTGTGGGCATTGATTTTCTCTTCATTATACAGATAGGTCATGGCATCCTGTGCCCAATCTTTATAAAAAAGAGTTTTTCTCAATGCTCGCAGATATTTGGCGGCAACTTCATACTGCCCGTTAATCAAATTAGTTTCTGCCAAACGCTTGAAACAACGTCCACTTTTACGAAAATTCGGTATTGCTTCCATAGCTTCAAAGGTAAACCGCTGTGCCGTATTAATCATTCCCAAATGATAATAAGCCTCACTGGTAGGTAACGGTGAAGTGAAATCGCGCTGGAATTCGGGCAACAATCCTTCCGTTCCGTTCTGATAAAACTCAAACATACGATCTCCCATCTGTCCGGTCTTTCCCAAAGCAAGATTTAAACAAGTCACACTGAAAGGTGAAGTTGGTGATTTCTGCTCTGCCTTGTCTATGATTAACTGCCACTGTTTGTTACGCACCAACTGATCATATTTCATGGCCTCTTCCTTATCTAAATCACAACCTACATTCACACTATAATAACCTAACAAACCTACTGCTGTCATCAATAACATTCCAAATAAAGACTGTTTCTTCTTTAAGTCAGGAAGGGCAGCTAATAAGAAAGGAAGGACGACCAGCAATACTGCAAGTCCTACCCCTATCCACGGCATACCAATCGGGAAACGGTAATATCCGATGCCTATCCACAAACGATATAAGGGATATTGCACCCACATACTGACTAGCAGCGGGGCACTGACTCCCCACAACCCCACGCCTAAAAACATTCCTATGCCTCCCCAGAGATTCTGTTTTTTGAGATTCATTCCAAACTCGCGTATCATCACCCACCCCATAAAAATAAAATGAGCGGGGCCCACCGTCCAATAAAGTAATGGAAGAACCATCAACACATAGGTAAGACGTTTCCATTTCCCTTTTAAATCGGTATACAAGTAAGAAACAAGCAGTGTTAGCAACAAAGCCACCACCAGTGATAACATTACATTCTCATCGCCCATGAAATACCACAAGACGAGCACGGGCAGAAAACTTAACGGATAATAGACATCAGACACTCCCTGACTCTTGAACAATTGCCAAACCAGACGTTGCAGCAACACATATAATATAGCCAAGATACAAGCACCCGTCCACACATGATAATAAAACTGTATCAGAAATTCAGCAATATAATCGGCCCATCCACCGGGAATTGTTACCCGTTCCCACCAATAATCCGCATCGAACAAGAAAAGCTGAAACTGCTCCTGATAGGAAAGATGGGCCGGATAAACCCTTCCCCAAAAAAGTAGCACCGCCACACCGAAAAGAATCGACAGTCCAATCTTCCATGTTTTTTTCAGAATTACATTCATATCTTTGAATTTTTATTTTCTTTAAATATATCCAATCAATGGATACCGCATCCTCCCATTCTCTGCTTCATTCAAAATCTCATCTTTCGCATTCATACTAGGAGAAATGACGGATAAAGCCGTTTCCTCAATCAAATCTTTCCGCTTTTAGCTCCTTATTGATTCGCTTGATAGAAGAAGCATCAAACGGAACGGGAGTTGCCGACAAATCGGGTATGTTATAAGATTTCAACATTAAATCGTCTTTTTCTGGATCTGATTGAGGCAAAACAAAAGGCTTATGCACCTTTCCGTCCGCATCCAAATAAGAAAAATAAATCCGTCCGTACTGCCCATCTCCTCGTTTGCTGGCAAAAGCAAACCAACGGCTATCGGATGACCAACTATGATAAGTATCCGAACGGTTGGAATTCACTACCGACAGAGAGTCAATCGCTCCCGTCTGTAAATCCATCAGTTGAAGATCTGTTTCGCGATGCCAGATGGGGAATGTACCATAATCGGCTACGGTATAGAGCAGATAACGCCCGTCCGGTGAAGCCTTTGGATGGCAAACAGATCCCTTATTCAAACGAGCATCCCAAAGTGTATCTATCTGGTTGCCCCATGCACCTTTCTCTACATCAAATGCAATACGACAGAGTGAATAGCGGAGTTGGGACACTTGGTCCGGCAGCGTAACCCACGGAGCTGAGCAATAATAAACCCATTTACCGTCAGCAGAAAAAGTAGGAAAGGTTTCCAAGGTTGCACTATCTGCTGTCAGAGGAGAAATAAGCATCCTATTTTCGTCAAAGTCAGCAATAGCCAAATCGGAAACGGTGTCATAAACTTCCAAACGCCGATTACTTTCAGTGTGAAACATAGGAAGAATGATATTGGAAGAAAACACACCATATCGTCCGTTGGGATGGAAATCACCATAAACGGCAGCAGATACCATGTGTTCGTTTTTTAATGTCAACTTACGGAGTTTACCGTTCCGGTTCAGAATCGTTCCCCCTCCCTCACCACGCAAGTGAAACATGGAAAGGTTTCCATTGTTCTGTCCATGCACATGACAGTTCATGCATTTACCTCCTGTCTGTCCATTATCCGCCAGCACACGCTCTTCAAAATTTTCCAAGCAACGCTCGCGTATCTGCAAAGCATTCCAAACCTCATAACCGGGCTCTATCAAGCGATAGCTGACATAAGCATCGAGCCTATCAGACACTACCTGCCAGGTAAAAGGAAGATAACGCAACCACTGACCACCCACACGAGCAGTGACAGATACCTCCAGCATGCCCCCTTTTTCCGCTTCCAACAACGCATGCCAAGCCTTCAAGGGAAACACCACCTTATGTCCGCGTGCATTGATTTGCAGACTATCCGAGGCTCCCTTCACAGAGACATTGACTGCATCTACTCCTTCGTTTCTCAACAAAAAATTCAAAGGAGCCACATTGAAAGGAATGGTTACCTCCTGATACTCCGGATAAATCACCAAAGGCTGGTCTGCAGGTTTCACAGATTCAGGATGTGGCGTACAAGCTTGCAAACTGTACAACACTCCAAACAGAAACACTAAATACCACATTCTTCTATTTTTCATCTTCTATTCCTTTTCAGTGTTGCTCTTTTCTTCCTTCGTGGCGTAATGAAAATAAAACCAATAAGTCTTTCCATAGTTAGCTTGCAACGATGTGCCATTCCCATCGTTTGCCTCATACCTCCGGGTGTATTCACTGAACGCATCCAACACTTGAGGTGATAGATTCCAACTTTTCACTTCGTCTTGCGAGGCATTTTTGCCGGCAAGATAAACCAATAAACCCTCCTCATACAATCTGGAAGAAACCTTCTTCGCAGCAAACTCCTGATAGTCTTCTCCAAAAGCTCCGATGTCTTTGTTCAGCAAATCCAAACAGAGGAGATAATGACACGCCGCTTCATTGTCCGGATTCGCCCGCAACAGATGGCGAAGCGAAAGCGGTACATTGGCAGAAGAGCGCAAAGTATCTGTAAGAGGCAGCATTTGTTGTTTCCTTTCCAGCCACTGACGTACTTCAGTCGTCTGTTTGCCGGGAATCCGTCGTTCTGCCCATTCATCGTGACACTTTGTCTTTTGCAGAAGCCGAAGATACTTTAGCGCCGCAGCCTCATCTCCATTCACCAGATTAATCTCCGCCAGTCGTTTAATAGCTCTTACTCCAGTGTGCCGTGGAGAAAAGATCATTCCCAAAATAGCGGCATGTTCCGCCATAGTCATGTCTCCCAAAGCAAACCAAACTTCATTGGCCGCATAGATAGTGAAGTAATTGGAACGGGGCGTTACAGGCAAAAATAAACCTTGAGAAGCAGGTTGATAATAGTCAGTCAGTCTGTCGGGAAGCTGATTCTGCTCCGCATTCAACAAGTTATAATAATAGGTCGTAAAGGGTGAATGATATTCGCCTTCCTCCAGCAGTTTCCGGGCCTTGTCCCAACGGCCGAAGTACATTTCCGAATCTACTGCTAACAGAGATTCCCGCACCAAGTCGGGCGTATCGTACCACCGTGATGTCCAATGTCCATAGCCAAATAACCCATAGCCAGACACTACCAACAGCACACTGAGTGGCAAGCCTGTTTTCCACGAACGCTGCAAACAGTTACGGCACAGCAGCAGGACACCTCCGATACCTATCAAAGCAATGGTGCCAGAAAGCGGATATGCCAGTCCACACTGTCTTCCTCCCTCCCAGAACACCGCCAACACCGTTGGAAGCCAAGCCCAACGTCCCATATAGGGCAGCAACAGCCGGAACACAACCACTCCCCAAAGCAGCAGTACCCCTGCCATGATTGCCGGTCCCGCTCCTTCGTAATAAAAATATTGAGTTAAGAAATCTCCTGACAAACAAGCCAATGCCGCGGGATGCTTCAAGTAATCAGCAACCGTTTCGGTGGTACACAAAAAGAGCAAGGTCTGCTCCCTGTGGAACAGATGATAGGGCAGTATTCGAAAGAAAAAGAGGAATAGCATCAAGGTGCCTATTCCTATCAAGGCCCATTCAATGTATTTCCTTTGGCAGATTTTCATCCAACAGCTTTTGTTGTTCTTCCGTCAGAGAGCCACGCAGCATCTTCTGCACGAAAATCCCTAACGTATTGTTTTTCTGTTCTTTCATCAAGAGAAAATTCATCTCTTGCTCCTGTTTTCTCAAGGTGTCATAACGCTGCATCAGCAACAGCGAATCTCTTCCGGTGGCCGATTGCAGTCCTGTTCGAACGGAGCGATAGGCCATCTGCTGCCGTTCTCTTCCTTCTTTCCATTTTTGAAGAGCATCGTTCTGTGGAGTACCTGTTACCGAGCCGAGTGAATCAGCCTTTACACCAATGAGTCCCGGCTCCGTCACTACCAGCAGTTCTTGAATCTGCATGCGTAAAAGAGGGCGCAAACGCAACACCTTCATCTCTTCTCCTATTCCGGAAAAAGTAAAAGTAGCATCAGTAATCTTTGCAGAATCTACCCGTCCGTGTGCATTCTCCATTGGCACAAGGTATATCCATTCCCCGTCGTAGCTTACCGACGGCAATGTTCCTTCAATCACATAATGCTGTCCTTGATTTCCGCAACCTCCCCAAAGGAAGCATCCTAAACAAAGAAGTAAGAAACGTATCTTCATTTCCTTCACTGATTAAAGTTTCCTGACTGCCATACACTCCATCTCAACCAACCACCCCGGACGGCAAACCGGAGCCAGGGTTATAATTTTGGGAACCTCGGGGAAACGTTGGTCAAACATCTCCTTCACCACGGTATAATCTGCTATATCACGCAGGTAGACAATGACATGCCCCATGTTTTCAAAACCGCAATCAGCCTCCTTCAGCAACATCTCCACATTCTCCCACATCCGTTCTGTTTGTTGGCGCACATCTCCGGCGTGCACTATTTCACCACGATTGTTGATACTTGCCGTACCGGAAATCAGCACAAGCCTGCGACCTTCATAATCCACGGCCGTGCCCCGTTCAAAGCTGACTCCATACTCACTAGTAGGGTTCAGATGGGTACGAGCATAAAGGTGTTTTATCTGCTCAGGCTTCAGCCCTTCCATAGCCAAAGCATCCAACATCACCAAGGCTTTGGGATCGGCGTGACGTCCACCAATACCCGTACTGGCAATGTAGTGCGTCTTTTCCGTTAGGTTTTGTGTACCAAACACGTCATTACGCGCTTTCACCACACCGGCATAATTGGAGTCTACATTCTGCACAAAAATCCAAGTACGTAAACAGTTGTCGGCCAAAGAACACCCCTGCTCCACCAACTGCCTGACATAATCATTGAGTAGAAGTTGCATCTGACACGCTGCATTGGCGGCGCGATTGAAACTACCTCCCATCCATAACTGACGGCAAGCTCCGTGTTTCACTTCATACCATCCATTAGACAACGCTCTAGTCTGTACATTGGTTTGCAGATAAACCCACAAAGCTATTTTTGTTCCATCCAACGGCGGCTGTTCTACCACCGACAAAGCACCATCGGAAAGATCTGTTGTAGCGGCCAGCAACAGTTCCGCCTGATTGGCGGCATCGCTCAGAAAATATCTTTTGAAGACAGCCACAGCTCCGGGAAGCTCCTTTTTTTGTACCGTGGCATAGACATCCAGCACAGCATTCATTTGTTCCCGATAGGTTTGTTTCGGATCGGTGGCATGTATCATCAAGTGATATTCGGTCACTCCATCGTCTGCTGTAAATGTCGCCACTTCAGCCTTTCCGGAAGGATAAGAGTATGATGTGTATTTCATATCATTGGCAAGAAATTAATTACCCGCAAAGGTAAAGTTTAAATTTAATTGTGAGTGGAACAAGTGAAAGAAAGTACGATCCCTAGGGAACTTGATCATCGTTCAAGCCATCTTCTGCCGAAGAAGATTCAAGTTGTTTCATCCGTTCAGAGAGCCGAACAAGTGTTCATTCCTATTTGAACACTTTGTTTCAATAGAGAGAACACAGTGTTTCTTGCGTTTGGAACAAAGCGTTTCTTGCGTTTGAAACAAAGTATACTGACTATTGAAACAGACTGTTCTGTCTTCTGAAAAGAAAGGTAGCACTCCTCTTCTTCTTTTATGAACAGTAAAAAGGCGAATCTCACGACCCACCTTTTCCGGATTTAACCATTAAACAATTGTATAGTTTGGTCAAAGCCTTTACAATTACCAACTGTTACGCACAGTACATAAGACCGAGGGTAACGACAATTGTTTTTTAGTGGCATATCCCTACCTATTATTCTTTCTACCTCCAATTTACTTTTTCTTAAAATTCCAAAACCAAGCTGTTCCCCAATCGCCGGCTCCAGGCTCCCCTGCACAAAGTGTAAGATGTTCGCCGTCAGTCTTCAAAATATGATAAACATACTGGGGAGCATTTCCTCCATTGGGTTGAATACCCATCAATGGATAAGTACCGCTAAAGGTCATAGTACCTTTATCCCAGCCGGCCTTCACGATCTCTTCATTCACGTTGACAGATCCTTTGTCACCGCGACTCATCTCTACACCGGTCAGACTCATCTTCATCCAGCCATCCTTACCATCTTTAGGCAGTTTTTTTTCTGTGGCTTGTTCGTCAATGCCATCTAGTTGCACAATCCACCAACCCGGACCCTCATTCTCTAAATAAGCACCATTGCCCCATACACCACTGCTGGCTGTATCATCCCAAACCCACGTATGGGTGGTGAATCCACCCTGACCATCACCGAAGATGTCATTAAAGATAGCAGGTAAGTCGGTGAACTCACTTACATGGATGTTTTTCGTTTCCGACTTGGTTATAGAACCGTCCTGATTGATTGTAGTCACATAAAAATCAAGGCTACGTGCAGGGGGCACAATCTGACAGGTAGGCATGGTACCCATGGCTACACATACGTCAGAACTTGCATCATATACTTTGATGTATCGAGTAGGAGAAACATTGAAATTCAAGTTATTATTTCCTTCACTCTTGGCAGAGATGGTAAACGAACCGGTTAATTCTTCAGCGGTAATATTGTCCCCCTTTTCAATTTCGTCCACGATAGGATCGCAGGCTGCAAAAAGCAAAGACAACAAGGAAACTGCAAATATTATTCTTTTCATACTATAAGTTGCTTGTTAAAATTAGACATTGAGTCGGACTTATTTCCAACCGTTGTATTCACTGTCGGCACCCGTCCATCCTTCATTCTGCACTACACTACCAATGGCAACTTGGCTTTCAGGCATTTTATGGAAACCGGCAGTAGCATTGTATCGAGCCACATACCCGCCATTGTGAGGTTTGTTTTTATCAGGCTGACCGCAATAATAAACCGGCTGGTTTTCTTGTTTAGACAATGCAGCAGCAGCAATGTGCCAACGACGAATGTCATTCCAGCGAATACCTTCAAGAGCCAACTCCCAACGACGTTCGTTTTGCAAAGCTGTAAGCGAATACGCCCCAATCGGATCTAAGCCCGCACGTTTACGCACTCTATTGATGCCGGACACATCTTCCTTCAGTTCACTCTGCATCAGCAGCACATCAGCAAAACGGATGAGAACCAAATCATGTATATTGTTCAACTGCATATTATTGGCACCTTGATCCCAACCTGAAGCTCCATACATTAAGTTTTCAAAACAACATACGTATGGATTCTCGCTGACTTTGATGTATTCTTCTTGCGAGCCATCATTCACACAAGAGATAGGTGCCCATTTCTTGGCATAAAAATCAGTTTCCTGCACAAAGTCGGCCCAACCACCATACGTGTAAGTAGACTGCGTAGTCCAATCTTGAATGGTCGCTTCCCGACGGATGTCTTTACCCTCACGATCGGCACTTTTCCAATCATCTACCAAGTTAGGTGCTACAGGACCTGCTCCCCAACCTTGTCCAAAAGGGAAAGTATTTTCATAGGTTTGGCCTCCGCGTACACCCACGTGCAAGGCAATTCCATTCCCATAACCAATCGTCGTATTCCATGAAGCTAATTTGTTGAATTTGATGGCAAACATCGATTCCGGATTAACAGCATTGTCATCTTCCGCCCATTTCAATCCTTGTTCTTTCGTATATTTGTAATCATTTACCGTATAACGATTGGTATACGCCCACAAAGCGCGATAGTCCGACACAAGGGTATAACCGGAGTTGTTCACACAGTCATCCAAATAGTCAATCACATTTTCTTTGGTCAACGTAGAACCATCAGGCAGCGCAACAGAAGGCATTGGATTATAAGTAGTACTGGTAAGGTCGGCCAACGTTGCACCATTGCCATACATACCTGTATAGAACAAGAAGATACGAGCCAATAACGCTTCGGCTGTGTATTTATCTACATGTCCATCGGTGTTGCGAACAGCGGGCATCATCTCAATAGCATCACGCAAATCTTGCAACATTTGTCCATAGAGCACGGATACATCTCCCTGGACAACCAAATCTCCCGAAGGAACCGTTACCAAAGGAACATTGCCATACATACTGGCCAAGTCAAAATGATAATAGGCACGAAGGAAAAGTGCCTCGCCCAGGAATTGTGCTTTACTGTCATCGCTCATAGCGGTATTGGGCAATGAGCTGATTAATGTATTGGCACGGTTGATACCTTGATAACGCTGTACCCAGAAATTATTGGTCATATCAGCATTGTAGTTGGTGATCAAGTCCATAGCCTGCATCAGTTTATCATTCGTTCCACCGCCACCTAATGCATCATCGCTGGCCAACTGTGCATAATACAAAAACGATTCCTGGGGATTGGCATGCACTGCATTCAGGTTCTGATAAATACCCGCCAAAGCAGCAATACCATCTGCTTCGGATACCGGGAAGTTTTCGGTTGACAGTTCACCCATATTTTCTACATTATTAATATCACAAGAGGCAACGCCCATTGCAATACATGCAGAAGTCAACAAATAGGTTATTTTTTTCATTGTGTAATCATTTTTAGAATTTAACATTAACACCAAACATATAAGTACGAGGCATAGGATAGTTACCTACGTCCACACCCGTCACCCAAGGTTCATTGTTATTGATGGCACGACCATTTTCGGGATCCATACCCTTGTAGCCCGTAATGGTGAATAAGTTTTGCGCAGCAGCATATACACGTAGTTGCTGGAACGGACAGTTCTTCCACAATCGCTTGAAGTCGTAACCAACCGTCAAATTCTGCAGGCGGAAATAATCTGCATTCTCTACATAAATGTCAGAAATAGACTGCCAGTTCACACCTTCGTTCATACGTGCAATCAGAGGGTATTTATTGGAAGTTCCTTCGCCATGCCAGTAGTTATACACTTCGGTGGTGTAGTTTTCTTGTTCACCGTCAGTAAACTTACGATAAGAACGAGCTACTTGCTGACCCAAAGCTGCAAATCCGGTAACAGACACATCAAAACCTTTATAGCCAAAGTTCAAGCTGAGCCCCATTGTCACGTCAGGATGAGGATTGCCAAGATCAGTCTTATCTTCTGCATTGATTACGCCATCTCCATTTACATCCACAAACTTCAAGTCGCCCGGTTTCAATCCAGCACCTTGCAATGAATTAGCTGCTTTTCCATCTTTTAATGTAGCAGCATAGGCAGCCAAATCCTCTTGATTCTGAATCACTCCGTTTGTCTTATATCCCCAGAAATAACCGATAGCATGTCCTTCTTCAAAACGGGTCATATAGCCGGTGCCTTGAGAAAGAAGGTCGTTGCCGCCATTGTTATATTTACGGGTACTGTTCACTTCAGTCACTTCATTCTGGTTATATGCCATATTCCAATTAATGCCATACGTAATATCTTTGCCGATACGGTCATTCCAGTTTAATGCCAGTTCTATACCACGATTACGCACGGTACCCGCATTTTTCAATTGTTCAGAGAAACCAGTAGTAGGAGTTACAGGTACTTTCAACAGCAAATCTTTGGTTTGCTTCTCATACAAATCGAAAGTAAGTCCTAGACGACCGCTCAAAAAGCGTGCATCCAAACCGATATTCATTTGTTCCGAGGTTTCCCAGGTAATCTCTTCATTCGCCAAACGCGCAGGAGAAGCTCCTGAGGTGTAACCATCCTTGTTGTTGCCAAAAGAATAGTTACTGTAAGCATCATACGCAAACGTAGCTTGATAAGCAAATGCGTCCACAGCATTCTTATTACCGTTCTGGCCCCAACCCGCACGCAGTTTCAAGAACTCAAGCCAACGTTGCGCATTTTCCATAAACTTTTCATTAGATACTACCCAACCGGCAGAGAATGAAGGGAAATATCCCCAGCGTTTGCCCGGTGCAAATACAGATGAACCATCGGCACGAATAATGGCCGACACCATATAGGTTTCGTTGAAGTTGTAATTCAAACGACCAAAATAAGACATACCGCGAGAGTCACCGTAAGGTTTTCCAGACACAGTTGCCTTACCGGTATTATTCTTCACAAAAGACATATAAGCATGATCCAAATCGCCAAACACAGAATTAGTAGCAGTGGCATTCAGAGAAAAACCATAATCCGGACGGGATTCACCGTATTCTGTACCTACCAATACATCGAAATCATGTTTAGCAAGGTTGAATTTGTAATTGATGGTATTCGTGGTACTCCATCCCCAGCCTAAACCGGTTTGATTGGTTACCTGATCAATAGAACGGCTATCTCCTTGATCGTTCAACTTATAAACAGGCAAGTAAGCCCGCCATGACCAAGAACTTTGATTATAATTTACTTGCCCACGATAGACTAGATTCTTGATAGGCTGAATCTCCAACCATCCGCTGAGGTTAAAGCCAAAATTAGTGCTTTTGTTATTGGCACTCTGCCCATTCATCATGGAAGCAACGGGATTGGTAGTATATGAGTTATAATTAAACCACCCTTCAGAACCTGAATTTTTCAGATCCTCATAACCGAAGTATTCACCATTTTCATTATAAATGGGAACCAACGGATTGGCACGCAACATATTTGAAAGCATGTTACCATATTGATTACCATTATCGAGGCCTTGCTTCTGTATATGTTGGTAATAAAGATTCTCACCGATTTTTACCACATCAAGACCGTCATCGTTACGGTAAATCACATGTTCGGAATTCATGCGGGCGGTGAAACGACGATAGTCTGATTTAGCTACATTGCCAAACACACCATCTTGGTATTGATAACCCAAACCAGTAGAGAATTTGGTACGATCTGTACCACTGGTAATGTTAAGTGCATGATTGGTAGTTACTGCATTTTCGTTACGCAAAGCTTCCATAAAATTAGAACCTTCATTCGAACCATTCTGATAAGCGGCCAACAAATTAGCATCAATGAAACGTGACCAGTCATGCGGTTCAGCTCCACTGTTGTAACGAACCATGTTCTGTACTTCCATGTATTGTTTAGCGTTTAGCAAATCAGGCATCTTATAAACATCTTGCCAACCGATATTTCCATCATAGCTCACCTGTATTTTGCCTTCTTTGCCCTGTTTCGTCGTCACCAAAACAACTCCATTGGCAGCAGCCGAACCATAGATGGCGCAAGAAGCAGCATCTTTCAGCACATCAATACGCTCAATGTCTGCGGGGTTCAGATTGTTGATATCACCGCTCACCCCATCAATGATATAGAGAGGTTTCGTATCACCGTTCGTACCGGCACCACGAATCGTCACCTTAAAACCATCACCCGGCTGGCCCGAAACAGCCTGAATATTAACACCCGGAGACTGACTTTGCAGAGCACCCAACGCTTGGGTTGTATTCAACCGTGCAATATCTTCCCCTTTTACTTCAACCGTAGCACCTGTCACTAATTTCTTTTTCTGCACACCATAACCCATTACTACTACTTCGTCCAGCAGTTCGGTATCTTCTTTCAATTGGATATTGAAAGAGGATTGATTGCCTACCACCATTTCTTGTGGTTGATAACCTACAAAAGAAACAACAATTGTAGCACCCGGATGTACGTTTAATGAAAAGTTACCATTCATATCGGTAATCACACCATTGGTCGTACCTTTCTCTAAAATATTGGCACCAATAACCGGGCCCATTGCATCTGATACGGTACCTGTGATTTTTTTTGCTTGCTGCACAGCCTCAGTTGCATCTATTGATGCGGCAAAAAGTTGCGGAGTATAGATCAGGCTGACAGCCGAACAGATCCCCACAAGCAGCGCGGTTCTTCTGAAATTCAAATTCATACTTGTATTTTTCTTAGATTAATATATTGGCATTGCCACGTTTGGCAACTACCGAGTTTTTAATATAAGGTTAAACTTTCTTTTGGAAGCAAATAGACCTTTTATTAATAAAAACCTTTACTCAAAAAGTTGATTAGTTACAACGGAGATGCTATTCCTTCCTCATAGGCATTTTTCATTTTCATCGGTGGTTAAACATTTGTAGTTAATATCAAAAATTGTATTCCTTTGTGTATGACAAAAGTAGAGTTAAAAAACAAGAGAGAAATATACTATTTTATCATATCATGATACTTGCTTAACGCCACCTGTTTTTTTTTAGCAAATAAGGCATAAATATCCTTATCTGCCCTAATGCAGAAAAAAGAGAGAGAAAAGCTATTTCCTTCCTTTCAGAGTTTCACGCACAATATGCCCCCACTCCTTCATATCCTTATCTTTCCAAACACCTTCGGAAGATGCTGACGGATAAAGCATGGAACAAGTTTCATCTTTATCTGACACAGACCAAGCCACCCAGCTGATAGAATGTTGTTGCATCCAATCCAGCCAGCTGTTCCATTCATCTTTATCAATGATGCCGTCACCGGACGCTTCCATACCGGCACATTCAGATACAAACAAAGGCAAGCCTTTACTTAATGCATAATCTGCACGATCACGCAAATATTGTTTGTGTGTATTGGCATAAAAATGGAGTGTGTACATGATATTATTCACTCCGGTAATTGGGGAATCAGCCGCCAAATGCACATCCTGAGCCCAATGAGGAGTACCGACTAAGATGATAGCATCCGTCTCTATGGAACGAATGGCTTTGATAATTTCAATGGAGTAGGCTTTGACCTCTTCCCAACTATCCTCTACCGGTTCATTATAGATTTCATACATCACATTAGGGACTCCTTTATAGAGAGTTGCCATCTGGGTAAAGAAATTTTTGGCTTCCTCCAGAAGCAGATGGTGGCTATGCCAGTCTATAATGACATATACATTATGCTCAATAGCTGCATCCACTACTTTCTTCACACACTCTATGCCGAACTCCGGCTGATAGACATAACAGGCACTATCCAGATCTACCCCCATAGAAGCCCGAAGAACCTGAGCACCCCATTCCTTTGCAAGATAAGACACAGAAGAGGAGTTGTAAAAGCGAGGCCAAAATTGATGCCAACCGTAGCTGACCCCCTGCAATACTACTGTATCACCTTCACTATTCATCAATTGAGTGCCACAAACTTTCAGAGCAGGCAACGTTTCCTTCGTTTCACCACTCTTTGAAGAGTGCGCATTGCATCCTACTACTATAGTTAAACAACCAATCAGTAACGTAATTTTCAGTAATTTCTTCATTTTCATTTCAGTTTTTCATTTTCTGCTTGAATGATTTCAATCGTTGTATCAGTCGCAAATACCGAATTCAGACCTTGTTGTTCCTGTGCAGGATCCCCCGTATAATCATCCCCTTTTTCCCAATAGATATGATCGGGAGTTTGTTCGGCAAAGCCACCCCATGCCCAGAAGTTACATCCGGCAAATAGTCCCCCTCTCTCCCGATCTTGACGAATCAAATCGAACACATAACTATAATAGGCATCACGCACTGTAGTCGGCGCATCTTTAGAGAACTGAAAATCGTCACGCGGAAAACCAAATTCTTCGAGTACTATCGGTTTATTATACTTTTTAGCAATGACCATGTGATTGTCTATATATTCTTTCGTCTTCTGCTTTGCCTGAGGTAGAAGTTCTTTCAAACTATCGGCAGTTACCCAACCCCAATTGTAAGGCCAAATATGAATATTCAGATAATCGATGTTGGGATCGGCATGAATTTTCTCATAAAGAGCCATATCCTCTTCACATCCTGCTGTCCCCTCATTACCCGAAGAAACCATATGGTTGGAGTCAAGTGATTTAATCTGTGCTGCTACTTCAGCCATCCAACGAGCAAACGGTTCTTTATTGTCTGCAGAAAAAGCACGTGGTTCATTACCTATTTGCCAAGACATAATAGTGGGATCATCTACATACTTTAGTTGGTTATACCGATTCGTTCTTGAAACAATATATTCCACGTGATTGGCAAACAGAACCTTTGCACTGTCTGATTGTGGATATTGTTGTACATACTCCATGTAAGCCGGCCATCCATCTACAGCGGGTACCACTGCTTTGCCATACCCCGACCATTGTAGGTACACCGAGTATCCACCACTCCATTCCCAGGAATTGTTAAGATAGAGAACGGCTGTCATGTTTCGCTCGCGCAATTCGTTCATAAAATAATCTAAGCCGGCTAAAATGGTATCATTATAAATACCGGGAGCTATTTGCAAGGAGGGTTGTACGCGGGTTTCTACTCCATTTTCACCATCAGCACCTACCAAAACACGGAGATTGCTGACACCTATACTGTTCAAGAAGTCAAGTTCCTTATGCAGGCGTTCACGATTACCGCCCTCTCCCTCTGAACCGAGAATTGCTCCATACCAAAAATTTGTTCCCACGTAATAATAAGGTTTCCCGTTGCGGATAAACTGTCCATCGGCATTAACCTTTATAAATGAATGCTCTCCTTGTTTAGTCGTACAAGCTCCTAAAAGAGATAGCAGAATGGACAATAAGAAAAAATAATTCTTCATGATGATTAACGTTTAAGTAATAAGCTTGATTTATTCAACTCCTAACTGTTGTCTTAGCCATTGCAGCCACTCCTCCCATTGTTCCTGATACCAATAATGACCCGTTTCCAGATAAGGGTGCAATTCTTTCGGAGCAGTAATTGCGTTGTATGCAGCATGCATGGAAGTAGGAGGACAGACCTCATCATTATATCCCCAACTAAACCAACCGGGTACTGTCAGCATACGAGCAAAATTAGCTGTATCATAATAGCGAACAGTTTCGAGTTCTTTTTCACTAGGAGTACCGTCGTAAAAGAAATAATGTGGCCATCCGCAAGCACGCTTTTGAAAGTAGGCTTCATGGTCACACAAAGCAGGATGTACAGCCGCCAAAAAGGTGACACGTGAATCGAGAGCAGCTGTAATTACGGAGAGTGCGCCTCCTTGACTGGAACCTGTCACTCCCAAAGATGTTCCGTTATATTGAGACAAAGAGCAAATAAAATCAACCGCACGCAAAGCACCTACAATTACGCGATTATAATAAAAAGCATCTCGGCTATGGCGGCAGAAGGTCCAATAATTACTCAAAGCTCCACTTGCCAAAGCATCATAAAACATTTGATCCATCGTGACAGGAATGCCATGAATACCTATTTCCAAAGTGATGATTTTTCCCGGTGCTGTATAGGTATCGCCTCCATAGGGGCGTACACCCGCACCAGGGACCCGCAACAAGGCCGGATATGTTCCTTCCTTTTTGGGAATGCTGAGTATACCGTAGAAGCGTCCGCCTCCATTTTTCGTCTGGAAACTTACGTGATACACGTTATCTGTCTCTGTACAACGTTGGGGAAGCAAAGTCATCACTGGATTCAAAGGAGTATTCCGGGCTGACTCCAACGTTCTTGTCCAATAGGTACTAAAGTCAGTAGGTAGTTTGGTTATCGGTTGTAATAGTTCAGGAGCATAAGCAGTCGTTGCCAGACCTTCATACGTCCGTCCTCCCACATATGCTTTGACTTTACAACGAAGGAACCCCGGCGTTTTCATCGAAGCTCCTAGTTTCAATGTTCCGTCTTTCAGCAACACACCTTTCCTGGTTTCAACAGGATACATTTCAGGTCCTAATTCATAATCTACCGTCACATTCGACAATAGGTTTTGCGCCTTCCAAATCTGAATGGTAAACGTGCTTTTCTCATTCAAACGATATACCCAGTCGGCATGATTCGGAGAAACAACCACGCGAATTTCATCGCCGCGAATTTGTGCCGAAGCAGCCCATACACATAAAAGAGTAATGAATAAAATGGAGATCTTTTTCATAGTAAAAACAGATTATACGTCTGTTGCAAAAGTAGGCAGTTTACACGAAGAATACTGATACTATATTATCATATAACAATCTTCTTCTTTCTATAATTTCCTCGAAATTCCTTCGGCGAGCACCCCTTCTTCCGTTTGAACATACGATTGAAATTTGAAAGATTATTAAATCCACAATCATAACAAATTTCAGCAATGGTACGGGTAGAGTCAACCAACAATCGGGTAGCAAACCCCAAACGGAGATCAATGATATAATCAGAAAGCGTCTTTCCCGTACGAAGACGAAAGAATCGACTGAAAGAGACAGGAGTCATTCCAACCATGTCGGCCAAGACGGGCAGACGAATTTCTTCTTGGTAGTGGTCAGCAATATACTTCTGCACTTTTTGTACGCGACGACTATCCGAGAAAGTTTCCATTTTCGCAAAAGAAGACGTGGAAAGTACTTTTGCACTATCATACAAAGAGAGCTCATAAAGTATTCTAAGTAAGTCCATTACTGCATAGAATCCTTGTTCTTCAGAAGCTAGCTTATCCAACCAATTATAAACCTTCATAATGGCTTGCATAGGAAAAGAAAGCCCGCACTGCGCACGTTCAAGCATACGGCGAATGCTATCAAACTGGTTCTTATTAACAATGTTTCCAAAAAAAAGATCGGGAGAGAATTGGATCGTGATTTCGCGGATATCTTTAGAAATACAATCGTGCTGTTCCCAAACATGCTCCAATTCCTTACCGGTAATCAATACGAGATCATAATCACCTATGATTTCAGTCGAATCTCCCACTACTCGCCGCACTCCCGCAGCATGTTCAGTGAAATTCAATTCATATTCAGCATGGCAATGGATAGGATATGTAAATTCAGTTTTATGACGGTCAGCTATGTAAAAGCAATCCCGTTCAGACAAAGGGGTAATCTCCCTCATTATACAAGGTTTGTTTTCCATGGTATACGGTTAAAAAAGTATCATGCAACAAATATAGTCATTCTTTTAAATCACTCTATAGCACTAATTGTTACATTTTGGGGTAATAATTGTTATATCCTCCCATTTATCATCTAAAAAGGGTTATGCCTCTCATAGTTCGAGGCATAACCCTTATTGAACAAGTCTAAAAAGAGACCTGTCATTCTTGTATGTTTAGTTTAAAAGATGTCTCTTGAAAGCCTTCTGCGTGAACCGTCAACTTAGCATTTCCTACTTCTCCGGTACTTTGTAGTAATACTTGGGCCAGTCCATTAAACGCTTTTACCCGATAAGAACGAGCATGGACCTTTGCCGGACGTTCCGTAGACCTATAAGCCGGGTCTCCATTCCCTACCCCAAGAATACGTATCGGACCAGAAACCGTAAGCATCAATTCATTGCAAGCATTAGGGACAAAACGTTTCTTCGCATCTTGGAGTTCCACACGAACAACTGCTACATCCCGATTATCAGCTTGAATGATCGAACGATCCGCAGTGAGAGACAGACGGGCGGGAGCATCTGTTGTTTCCAGCATTCGACTAAGAACTACTTTTCCATGTTTATATCCTATCGCTTTTACTTTGCCGGGATAATAAACCGTTTTCCAAGAAAGATGACCATTCTTTATCATAGTTTTACGTTCCATTTTTTTTCCATTTACGATGAGTTCCACTTCATCACAATTGCTATATACCCATACGTCGATGCTATCTCCTTCATGCCCCTGCAAATTCCAATGCGGAAACATATGCAATATTGGCTCATCTGTCCACCAGGATTTCAGATAATAGGCCTCATCTTTGAGAAAACCGCAATAGTCTAGAATGCCAAATTGCGAACCGGTAGCAGGAAATTTCATCGGGTTAGGTTCCCCCCGATAATCAAAACCCGTCCAATAGAACAAACCACTCAAATAAGGACGCTCATCATAAAATTTCCAACCACGTTCTATACAATTTAAAAGGCTGTCCGGTCCGTTTGGTCTCCGGTTATGAGCAGCCATCCAACCGGCAGAATTACGAAGATTTGGTATCAACGACTCTTCAGTATGCGTTATCAATTCTTTGTGGTCAAAATAAATACCACGGGTTCCACAGCCAGTGGTCTCTTCCGAACCAAGCGCACAACGTTCCGGATAATCCTTGCGATGTTGTTCCACAGGATTCTGAAGTATATAATTGTAACCCGCCACATCTGCCGGAAGCAAAACAGTAGGACCACTACTTGATGCAACCGTCATCAGGCGTGTGGGGTCTGCACGATGACAGTACTCACGCATGGAAGCAGCGATACGGGCTCCGCTTTCTTCCCATTCAATTCCCCACTCTTCGTTACCTACACTCCACAGAATAATGCTTGGATGGTTTCGGTCACGTACTATCATGCGATTCAACAAGTTGATATGTTCATGGTTCACTCCCATCAGACGATTCTCCTCAATGACAAGGACACCAATACTGTCGCAAGCATCCAACAGTTCAGGAGTCATTGGATTGTGGGAAGATCGATAGGCATTACACCCTATAGCCTTCAATTGTTTGAGGCGATAAATTTGCAGTGCATCAGGTATTCCTACCCCTACTCCAGGATGGTCTTGATGCATATTGACACCTTTCAATTTCAAAGGCTTTCCATTTAGCAAAAATCCGCGATTTGCATCAAAAACAACACTACGGATTCCGGTAGTAGTAGTGTAAGTATCAACCAGCCTATTGTCTTGATAAACTTCTGTAAATACTTTGTATAAATAAGGTCTATCTACACTCCAAAGATGAGGGTTCTGGAACTCAAAAGAGAGGGTATCAGTAAACTTCTGTTTGGGAAGTAATTTAATCTGCCTACCGTCCTGTTCCAACGTACTTACCGTTTGCCCTTCTGCGTTTTGCAGCGTATGGCGATAACTGCAGGTCATTGTATTGACAGAAGAGTTCTCAATCGTAGTTTCGATATTCACAATAGCCTTGCTAAAATCAGATGATAAACTACTGTGTACAAAGGTGCCGAAAGGAGCTACGTGCAGCGGTGCCATCTTATTCAGCCAGACGTGACGATAAATACCTCCACCTTCATAAAACCACCCTTCTTCAAGTGTGGCATCCGCACGAACAGTAATCAAATTTTCTTCACCATAGTTCAGATACTCGGTTATATCATAGACCTGAGTGGCATAACCACTCGGTTCATGCCCAAGGTAAAAACCATTTATCCAGATACGTGCGTCCCGAAAAACGCCATCGAACTGGAGGTAAAGATGCTTGCCTAAATCTGACTGAGGAACGGTGAATGTTTTACGATACCATCCTACACTGGTTTCAGGATATTGATACCCTACTGTCTTATAACCATGACTATGACTCGCTTGTGCATCAAAAGGCAGATCAACCACCCAATCATGAGGCAAGTTTACCCGTTTCCAATCTGAAGCATCAAACTTCATGGAATAAGGACCTGCGTTATGGATAGAGGCCGCTTTCGTCAGATAATTGAAATACTCCGTTCCACACCCAAAGTCTTTGGCAGGATCTGAGGCGTTTCCAAAAGCAAACTGCCAGTCATCATCCAACAAAACACGTTCTCGCACAGACTGCTGCCCCCACGAAGGGAGTAATATCCCTAGCAATGCTACATAGAATAAAATGGTTCTTCTCATTTATTTTACTGTAAAAGTATCCTTCAACAAATCCTTGTCATCCGAAGAGGGTCCCACCATAACGATAAATTCACCCGGTTCCACAATTTTCTTCATCTGAATATCATAAAAAGCAAGCTTATCAGGAGTAATTTTAAAGTTTACCACCTTACTTTCTCCCACTTTCAGAGGGACTCGTGCAAAATCTTTCAATTCTTTGACCGGACGGGTAACGCAACTGAACTTATCACGTATATAAAGTTGGATAATCTCCACACCCTCCCGATCTCCTATATTCGTTACTTTGACACTCACATCAACGCTGCCATCTTTATTGATCTCCTTTTGAGTCAATTGTAAGTCTTCATATTTATAAGTGGTGTAAGACAATCCATGGCCGAAGGGATACAACGGCGTACTCGGCTTGCCTGCCACATAAGGATGGAAATATTGAGAAGGCTTATGATTGTAAATCATTTGCAACTGCCCCACACTATGAGGGATAGTAATGGCCAGCTTAGCAGAAGGGTTCACCTTACCATACAAAATCTCAGCCACAGCCTGCCCGCCTTGCATACCCGGAGCCCACGCTTCTACAATAGCCGGCAGATTTTCTGCTGCCCAACGTATACTCAGCGGACGTCCATTAACAAGAACCAAAATCGTTGGTTTACCAGAAGCAGCGACTTTTTCGATCAATTCTTCTTGTAGACCAACAAGATCGAGATCACTGCGATCTGTGTCTTCACCATCTGTACGATCATTCCAACGGAAACGCATCATATATTCACCAGCCACTACAATGTTCAAATCAGCATGCTTGGCACGGGCTTCCGCCTCAGCTACTTTCTCAGGATCCATATTCCGCGGGTCCCAACCCTGATCTACGAAATCAAATTGTGTATCAGGAGCTATCATCTTCAAACCTTCGAGAATGGTCGTTACATTCTCTTCTTTTTCAGGAGCACTCCAATCACCGAGGATATTCTGATCATCGGCATTGATGCCTGTAACCATTACCTTTCTGTATTTAGAGGCATCGAGTGGTAATACGCCCTCATTCTTTAAAAGAACGATACCGTTTCGAGCAGCCTCGAGAGCAGTTGCCCGGTGTTCGTCGCAAAGGCGTATTTTCATAGTTTCCTGTTCATCAGCATAAGGTTGCTCGAACAAACCGAGACGGAATTTAATATCCAGAATACGACGTACAGATTCATCAATACGAGTTTCCGAAATGCGACCTTCCTTCACCAATTCCACTACCATTTCATTCCAGTGAATCCCGTGCATATGCATATCCATACCGGACATAATCGACTGAAAAAAAGCTTCCTTGATATTTTCTGCTGTACCATGTAAATCATGAATATGTTCGATATCCATCCAGTCACTAACTACGAAACCAGGAAAATTCCATTCACCGCGAAGCACATCCGTTATCAACCACTCATTGCTGTGGCAAGGAACTCCATTCAACTCATTATGTGCTGTCATCAATGACATGGCACCTGCCTGTACTCCGGCTTCAAACGGCGGAAAGAAAACTTCACGAAGCGTACGCTCAGACAAATCAGTCGGAGAACCGTTTGTACCATTGATTGGCTCACTGCCACCTACAAAGTGCTTGATGCAGGCCAACACATCTTCCTTGCTATTCAGATCTCCTTGATAGCCTTTGACAGATTGTACGCCCATCAATGTTACCAAATACGGATCTTCTCCATAAGTTTCACCCACACGTCCCCAACGGGCATCTCGGGCAACTTCTACATTTGGATTGAACGTCCAATGCATATTCATTGCGCGCATTTCTTTAGCAGTTTCCCGAGCTATCCGATAAGCCAACAGCGTATCAAAAGAACAAGCAAGATTAATGTTTGTGGGATATACCGTATTATCAGGTGCATTGGCATTGCCATGAATAGCATCAATACCAAAAATGATAGGTATTTGTAAACGACTTTTCATGGCTAAAGATTGTAAATAGTTGGCTTCTTCAAGTGTAAGTACATGAAGGAAGGAACCGATGAGTCCCTGCTCCGTCCATGCGGCCACATCTTGATCTGTAACACCGGGATAAAAAGCATTTGCCGTATTATTTTTCAACTCTTCTTCAGTCATTACAGCACTGTTTGCTTTGATATGTTCCAAGCCTACGAACTGATTCATCTGACCTACTTTTTCCTCCAAAGTCATTCTACCGAGAAGATCTTCGACTCTATTCTTTATCGGAGCCGCAGAATCTTTATACACTTCTGTCTTACTACCTCCGCAAGATGCCAAGCAAATTGATATTGCCATAACGATTAGTTTGTTTTTCATTGAACATATGTTGTTGATAATTTGTCAAAAATCGATCAATGGGTGATTTAAAGTTCTTTG
This sequence comes from uncultured Bacteroides sp., assembly GCA_945607605.1. Taxonomy (GTDB): domain Bacteria; phylum Bacteroidota; class Bacteroidia; order Bacteroidales; family Bacteroidaceae; genus Bacteroides. Next base: position 3,279 of record CALYZE010000021.1, on the reverse strand, counting down.
TTCCCAACATTCTTATCTTCGCTTGGCAAAGATAGCAGCTTCGGTAGAAATGCAGTAGCATTATTTTATCCAATCATAGTATTATTTGTTTCCAGCTACCTCATCGGTTGTTATCTATTCGTTTTGGATAAATAAAAAGGAGTCTATTCTAAAGAATTTGTGTATTTTTGTATCGTTGCCTTCTTGTTTAAAGCCAGAATGGCTTCAAGAATATTCATTTTTAATAGATTAGATATGATAAACCCTATTTACTCGCCACTACCTGAACGGTATGACAACGGCATGAAGTATCGTCGTTGTGGTAAAAGTGGCATCTTACTGCCCGAAATATCATTAGGCTTATGGCATAACTTCGGCGATGTGAATACGTTTGCCAACTCTCAAGCTATGGCACATTTCGCTTTCGACAAAGGCATCACTCTCTTCGACCTTGCCAATAATTATGGTCCTTCTTTCGGTTCTGCCGAGGAGACTTTCGGTATGATTATGAAGAAATCTTTTAGACCCTATCGGGACGAATTATTTATCTCTACCAAAGCAGGACATGAGATGTGGCCAGGGCCCTACGGTGAATGGGGATCTCGCAAAACTTTAATGAATAGTCTCGATCAAAGTTTGAGACGGATGAATCTGGATTATGTGGACATCTTCTACAGCCATCGCTACGACCCCAATACACCTCTCGAAGAAACCCTTCAAACATTGGTGGATATCGTGCGCCAAGGGAAAGCACTTTATGTAGGGATTTCCAAATATCCGAAAGAAGCTGCTGAATTCGCATATAAATATCTGGAAGAACGAGACGTACATTGTTTGCTATACCAAGGTAGATACAATATATTCAATCGCGAACTAGAAGAAGGCACACTGCAACAGGTCAAAGAATATGGAACTGGTTTTATCGCTTTTTCTCCATTGGCACAAGGCTTGCTGACTAACCGTTATTTGAATGGTATCCCCGCAGATTCCCGCATGGCCAAAGGTAAATTCCTAAAACAAGAAGTACTGACCAATGAGGTCGTGTTAAAAATCAAGGCATTGAATGCAGCAGCAGTTCAACGGGGACAGACGCTCGCCGAAATGGCACTTGCCTGGCTGTTGAAAGATGATTTGGTCACGTCCGTTATTGTTGGAGCAAGTTCCGTAACGCAGTTGGCCGATAATCTAAAATCCATTGAGAACACATCCTTCTCTGTCGAAGAGATCGAAAATATAAAAAGGATAGTAACTAAATAAAACCAATATGAGAAACACTGTAGTTCACCTATTTTGTTTATTATTTCTATGCTTGGGGTCTATTCATGCACAGCAATACCAATTAATGTCACCGGACGGAAAACTGACTGTTACTGTAGATGCAGGAAGAGTTCTTAACTGGAAGATCACTCATGACGGAACAGTTTTTCTCCAACCTTCTAGCATCGCATTGCAAGGACAAGAGGAGCACTCTCCTAAAAAAGAAATATCTTTTGGTAAGAACGTAAAAGTGCTTCGTGCCGAACGAAAATCTGTAGATACATCCTTTTTGACCCCTTTTTATAAAAGAGCCAGCATAAAGGACCACTACAACCAACTGACCTTGAAATGTCGTGGTGGTTATAGCATACAATTTCGTGTTTATAATGACGGCGCCGCCTATCGTTTCTTATCCGAACAACACAAACCGTTTATCATTAAAGAGGAGACTGCAGATTTCAACTTTGATCGCGACTATCCAGCTTTTATTCCTTATATCAACGACAACCGTAACGGTGAACGCTATTGCTACTCTTTTGAATCGTACTATGACGTAACATCCCTTTCCAAAATGTACGCAGATTCACTTGCTATCACTCCACTGATGGTTGATCTGGGCAAAGGTAAGAAAGCTGTCATCATGGAGAGTGGATTGGAAAGTTATCCAGGCATGTTTCTCACCATCAATCCGGATACAAGGCAAGGATTACAAGCCAATTTTGCTCCCTATCCATTAGAAGAGACTATCGGAGGGCACAATCGATTGAACTTGATTCCAACGAAACGTGCTGATTTTATAGCTCGTGTACCACATCACCGCAACGGTGATTTAGGAGAAGCTAAGCTTCTGTCTACCGATGCTTTACAAACATCTTCCGCAACAAACAGTTCTCAGCGTACTTTCCCGTGGCGCATTGTACTTGTTACGACTGAGGATACGCAACTTGCCGACAACGATATGGTGCAACGCCTCGCTCCGGTTTGCCGTATTAAAGATACATCTTGGATCAAACCAGGTAAAGTTGCTTGGGACTGGTGGAATACTTGTAACCTAACCGGAGTAGATTTCAAAGCCGGTATGAATACACCGACTTACAAAGCTTTCATCGACTTTGCCGCCAACAATGCATTGGAATATATCATTATTGACGAAGGTTGGAGTGGCAAAGAATCATTACTAGAAGAACTGAATCCAGAAATAAATCTAGAGGAATTAGTTGCGTATGGTAATCAGAAAGGAGTCAACATCATCCTTTGGGCAAGCTGGCGTAACGCAGCCAAAGAAACAGATGCTGTGTTCAACCATTATTCTAAAATGGGCATTAAAGGTTTCAAAATCGACTTTTTCGATCGTGATGACCAGGCATTGATTGTTTCAGTAGAGCAGATTGCAGCCAGTGCAGCTCATCATAAACTATTGCTCAACCTACACGGTTTGAAACCAAATGGCATCCAACGCACCTATCCTAATATTGTCAATTTTGAAGGCGTGAAAGGATTGGAAAATGCCAAATGGGAACCGGTCATAAATGGGCTACCCCTACATGATTTTCCGCGTTATGATGTAACTGCTCCCTATCTGCGTATGTTGGCAGGTCCTATGGATTATACCCCAGGTGCCATGATCAATGCAACCCGTGAAACATTCCGTGGAATCAATGACCACCCCATGAGCCAAGGCACACGTGTACATCAAATGGCTATGTACACTATTTTCGAAGCCCCATTACAAATGTTAGCAGACAGTCCTAGTAAATACATGAAAGAACAGGAATGCACAGATTTCATTTCTAAAGTACCCACTGTTTTCGACGAAACCATCGCCTTGAACGGTGAAGTTGGTGAATACATCACTATAGCCCGCTGTAAAGAAGATACATGGTATTTGGCCTCCATGACTAACTGGACTCCACGTGAGATTGCGATCGATCTTTCTTTCCTTGGAGAAGGTAGGTATGAAGCTGAAATATTTTCTGATGGAGCGAATGCTGATCGGGAAGCAACCGATTACAAAAAAGAAGTGCGTACAGTAACCTCAAAAGA
>CALYZE010000020.1 GCA_945607605.1 uncultured Bacteroides sp. | reverse complement strand
AAAGAATAGTTCGCACGTCCAAAGAAGGAAACCAAATAGTTTTCACTCTTCCATATCTTAGCATCACGCTGGTATTTTTCACCAGGTTTTTCTGTATTCGTCATTTGATAGAGTCCCCAACCATCTCTTTCACCTCTGTGATAAAAATGTTGCCACTCATAACCACCCATAATATCAAAATGATGTATTTTGTTGAATTCCTTATTATATTGGGCATAAGCATTCAACATCTTGTTATACTTATAAATCTTTTCCCAGCCATTCCAACCATAGTAGTTGTTTGAAACAGAATAAGGAGAAATCATTGTAGTTTGCTTACCGGTTGAGAAGTCACCGCCAAGATTCATGTGTAAACGCAAATCTTCCAAGCCGTGAACTTTATAATCCAGTTCAACATTACCAATGAATGATTTAGAATTAGCTGTATCATCTTTCAAATCCAATGTAGCCACCGGATTTTTGGTAGCATTACGGTTAGAAGTGTAAGGCCAAGCAGGGTCATTCAATGCAGAACCATCTGATACCCACTGAGTGTATCCACCAAAGTACTTAGTTAGAATGTCACTGGAATTGCGAACAGCGAAAGTAGGATTCATGTATATAGCTGCTCCGATAGCGTCACCATCTGCATAACGATTGTTAGCAATCATACCTTTGGCATTCAAATTCACAGTTAAATGTTCATCGAAGAATTTAGGAGAAACATTGATAGAAGCTGTATAACGCTCAAAATTAGAAGTTTTTAGAATACCTTCCTGGTTTGTATAGCCTAAAGAAAGACGATAAGGCATATTTTTCAAACCACCTGAAACCGTAACGTTATGATCGTGGCTCAGAGCTGTACGATAGATTTCATCTTGCCAATCGGTGTTGTTATACATGTAATGCAAGAAGTTATCATCTTTGTCATATTCAGCAAGCAGACCGTTATCGTCTACTTTCCGAAAGTTTCCATTTTTCAAAGATACCGGCCTAGAACCGACCTTTCCACTTTGAATAGTCAAAAACTTCCAAGCATCACTGCCTATGCCATACGTGTTTTCAACAAATTCACCAAACTCTTGACCGCTCAACACATCTACTGTTTTTTTCTTGGTGCTCACAGATACATTTCCATTATAAGTAATAGCAGGTTTAGCTCCGCTACGTCCTTTTTTTGTAGTAATAATGATCACACCGTTAGAACCGCGAGAACCATAAATAGCTGTAGCGGAAGCATCTTTCAACACGGTGAAAGTCTCAATATCTGCAGGATTTACCATTGACAAAGGATTGGCGAGGCCTTTTACACCTTGATTGTCCATTGCCAAACCATCAATTACCACCAGAGGTTCATTACTTGCATTCAGAGAAGATCCACCACGCACACGAATCGTAGCACCACCACCCGGCGTACCACCACCACTTGTCACATTGACACCGGCAATTTTACCTTGCATCATGTCTTGTGCATTCGTTACTAAACCTTTGTTCATTTCGTCTGGTTTAATAGCAGTAACAGAACCAGTCAAGTCATTCTTCTTGGCTACACCATAACCAATCACAACCACTTCGTCCAACATCTCAGTATCTTCTTGCAAAGTAACATCAATGCTGGAAGCAGCGACTACTTCTTGGGTTTTATAGCCTATGAAAGAAATAACCAAAGTAGAGCCTCTGGAGACTTTCAACGAAAAGTTACCATGCAGATCGGTGATTGTACCATTGGTAGCATTTCCTTTTTCTACAACACTTGCGCCTATCACGGCACCAAAGGCATCTTTGACATGCCCTTTCACTGTGATATCTTGTGCATAAGCGCCAACTGACAAGAATAACCCTAAAACTAGGGTAAGAATCGTTTGATAGACTCTAAGATTTACTTGCTTCATGCATTTAATAAATTAAAGTTAACAATATTAATTATCTATATATACTATTTGAAAAACCAACTATCTGACACTTAAAAGCCTCAAGGCCGACAGCATGGCGCAACAAAAATATGTTTTATTAGTTTAGTAAAAAACAAAGGACACGTAAAATGTGTAGTTGCAGGAATGCAAACGATTGCACTAAACTCCCTCGGAAAAGAAAAGAAAAGGATCAGCCAAGTAATCAAACAAATAATTATGAACAATAACCATTCATCCCTACCCCATGAATCAAAATTCAATGGAATAGGGATGAAAAAACGTCTTCTTATTCTTCGTATATCTATTTCGCAGAAGAAAGAATAAGTTTAGCAGGTTTTACTCCTTTAGCCTTAGCTTCAAACACAATCTCTCCTATCTCTTCTTTACTTTGAACAATGGCTGTCAGCTGACCACTAAAAGCAGGCATTTTAGGTAAATGGAATAAATCAAGACTGGTTGCATCTCCATTGGCCGCTGCACGATATTGCCCTGCCCCCTTCACTGAAAAATGAATCATGCGATGATCTGCCGGGCAAAGATTGCCCTCTTTATCGACTACGCGGACTGTGATGTACGCCAAGTCTTTTCCATCGGCAGAAAGTTGAGTACGATCGGTCACTACTTCCAAATGATGGGGTTTACCAGCGGTACGAACCACTTTCTCTTCTATTGATTTGCCATTTTTATCGTAGGCTACTACTTTTATTTCACCCGGTTCATAGGGCACATCCATCCACATCAGACGATAACGGCGTTGTAGAGCAAGAGAATCTTTCCCTACCAAAGCACGGCTTTCTTCCATGCTAAGTTTACGTTGTTTACCGAAGCTTTTGCCATTGACAAACAATTCAGCACTGGGGTGATTGGTATAAACAAAGACAGGCGTGTTCTCTCCTTCTCTGCCCGGCCAAGTCCAATGAGGCAGGACATGCAAAGTATTCGCATCTTTATTCCACACACTGCGATACAAATAGTAGCGGTCTTTCGGAAGACTTGCCAAATCGATGATACCAAACACAGAACTATGACTAGGCCAAGCATCTGTATCATACGGAGAAGGTTCACCCAGGTAATCAAAGCCCGTCCAAACAAACTGCCCAATAGTCCAGTTATAGTCATCCGCTAAAGCAAAATCTTCATCAGGCACGTTTGACCATGAACAAGCCTCTGTATCATAACCTGAACTCTGATGATCTTCATAAACCACCTGCTTCTTTAGTTCCACCGGGAATTTATAAACTCCACGTGAGCTCACTGTAGAAGCCGTTTCCGAGCCAAGTACTATATTCTGAGGCAACTTTTCGTACGATTCTACATACCGATGCGCACGGTAATTCAAACCGGGCACATCAATCATGGCAGCAAAGCCATTGGCCAGTACACAAGAAACCTGATCCATACCACAGGTTACAGGACGAGTAGGATCTTCGCGGTGACAAATATCCTGCAGAAAAGAAGCGACCTTATAACCTACGGGACTGCATTGGGTAGGTACTTCATTACCAATGCTCCACATGACCACGCTGGCATGGTTGCGATAATGCCGCAACATATTAACCATGTCTTTTTCGGCCCAGTCATTGAAATAACGATGATAACCATTGGCACACTTGGCAATATCCCATTCATCAAAAGGCTCTACCATCATCATAAAACCCATCTCATCACACAGTTCCACCAATTCGGGAGTTGGCATATTATGAGCCGTACGAATGGCGTCACATCCCATATCCTTCAACAAAGTGAGCTGACGACGAAGAGCAGCCACGTTAACAGCAGCCCCTAACGGTCCGAGATCATGGTGATTGCATACGCCTTGGAATTTGCGATGTTTGCCATTTAGGTAAAAGCCTTTGTCAGCTATAATTTCAATGCTACGGATGCCAAAACGAGTAGTATATTCATCAACTTGTTTGCCATCAATATATATTTTGGAAACTGCCTTATATAAATAAGGTGTCTCTGGCGACCATAAAGAAGGAGCATTGACCAAGAAGTTTTGTTCAAAAGGCTGTCCATGGTTTATCTTACGAGTGTTATCTTTGGTAGCCACCACCTTGTCGTCAGGAGAAATAATATGCGTCAGAATACGAATATCTTTATCACCGGAACCTTCAACGGTAGTCAGCAGCCGTACAGCCGCATAATCATCCGCAACATGTGGAGTGGTCAGTTGCGTACCCCAAACAGGTACGTGTACTTCTTCTGTAGCCACGACATGTACATTGCGATATAGCCCCGCTCCCGGATACCAACGTGAAGACTGAGGCTTATTTTCCAAACGTACAGCAAGTACATTCTCTTTGCCATCTGCATTCAGAAACTCAGTCACATCGCAATGGAAAGAATTATAACCGAAAGGCCAAAAGCAAGCTTCTTTTCCATTCACGTAAACACGTGCTTCACTCATCGCACCATCAAAAATCAAAGTGATCTGTTTGCCTACAGGCGTATCAAATTTAGTTCGGTACCAACCAATCCCTACATAAGGCAGCCCACCGGTACGCCCGGTCTTCACCGTTGCTTTCTTTTCAAAGTTTTGTGTAACCGTCACCTCTTGCAAATCGTTGTTACGATCAAAAGGACCAAAGATAGCCCAATCATGCGGAATCGTTACCGTTTCCCACTGACGATCATCAAAGCTTATCTGTGAGGCTTCAGAAACATCTCCTTTTGTAAACTTCCAGTTTTTCTCCAGTGCCCATTCTTGTCTTTGCGCCATGCCCATCAAAGTAAAAAGGAAGCAATAGGCATAGATAAATATGATTCGTTTCATCTCTTTTTTCAAATTCTATTTAATAAATGTATTATTTAAAAGCATCCATTATCACAGTAGGATAACCGTTTTCAGTAAATGCTCCCAATCGGTATTGACTGGGTCTGCACTCAGGCTCCCAATAAAATACCCCCTTACAACGGTCATTCGTGTTCTCACGACACTCCTTCAAAAGACGAGTCAGTTGTTTTTTTCCTTCTTGCAGAATAGAGGCAGTAGCCAACTGGCCTTTAGTATCCGCACATTCCATTCCTGTTTCCACTATCATCACATCACAATTATACTTGGTACTCACCTTCTTTATATTGTCGATGCATTCGGTAATGGTTCTCTCAGGTGTATACTCTTTATGTTCAAGCATTGTCCAGTAAGGATAAATGGACATACCTATCATATCCCACTTTCCACTGTTCTTTTTCAACTCGTCGAAGAACCAATTATATAAGGATTGATCATATCCGTTATCCAAATGAACAATGACAATGGAACTCGGGAAAACAGCTTTCACAGCATCATAGCCTGCATTGATAAAAGTAGCCAGATTGGCAAAGTTCTTAGGATATTTCACTTTAGTAGAAGTACTACCGGAATCTTTCACATCACATTCTCTCACATCGTATGAAGCACCGCTTAAAGCAACATCTTCATCCCACAACATGCCCGGACGGATTTCATTGCCCACTTGTACCCACTTGGGTGTTATTCCTGCAGATTTCAATGCATTGAGCACATCTTGGGTATGATCGGCAATGGCTTGTTTCAGTTCAACAAGCGACTTCCCTTTCCAAGCAGCCGGTTTATGCTGCTGACCCGGATCAGCCCACCAATCACTATAATGAAAGTCAACCATCACATCCATTCCCAGTTTTGCAGCCCGCTTTGCTTTCACTAAAAAGTCATCCTTATCACACCAGTTGCCATGTTTGTCAGGATTTACCCAAACCCGAAGGCGGACAGCATTCAAACCAAGGTCTTTCATCAATTGGAAGCAGTCGGTTGCTTTTCCTTCAGTATTATAAAACTTCATCCCTTTTTGCTCCATTTCTGTTACCCAACTGATATCTGCGCCTTGAGCAAAACCAGCAACAGAAGTGTTTCCATCATCCGGATGACCATCCTCATTTGGATCTTTTTCATTTTGATTACCACATGCTATGGCTACCAAAGCAACAAGAAAAAGAAAAGTTAAAAGTTTAATGTATCTCATGATTACTCTAATTTTGTAAATCGCAAATATAAGAAATTAGACTAGATACGCCTAATATCCTATTCACTATTATCAAAAGAACAATCATATGCAATCGTTTGCACGAACTAACGCTTCGATATATATCAATGAATAAGTGCATTTTACCATATTCCGTTATTTTTGCAATCAGATTAACCAAGTTCGCCTTTAATTTTAAAGGAGATAAGTTGCATCTGAACATAAAGTTCAAGTAAATTGGACTCTCTGTTTTCAATTTGCATTATCTTTGACGGAAAAATAAATTATACTTATGAATAAACCGCAGATAACCATTAAGGACATTGCCCGGGCGTTAAGCGTCTCACCCTCCACAGTGTCAAGGGCACTGAAAGACAATCCGGACATCAGTCAGGAGACTCGCGACCTGATCCATGCCTATGCGCGTGAACATAATTATAAGCCAAACGTACTTGCCGTAAACCTCCGCGCCAGCCGTAGCAATACAATCGGAGTCATTATCCCGCAATTAGTACATCATTTTTTCTCTTGTGTATTGAGTGGAATAGAGAGATCGGCTGCCGAAGCCGGCTACAACATTATTGTGGCACAAAGCAACGAGTCGTATGAGCAAGAAGTAAAGATTGTACATTCTTTCTTTGCCGCCCGTGTCTGTGGAGTGATTGCCTCTTTAGCGAAAGATACAGCACAATACGACCATTACCAAGAATTACTGCACAACAATATTCCCATCGTTTTCTATGACCGCATCTGTACAGGTTTGAAGACCGAACGCGTGGTAGTAGATGACTATGCCGGCTCCTTTGCCGCCGTAGAATACATGATACAAACCGGCTGTAAGCGCATCCTCTTCTATGGAGCTGCCCCTCATCTGGAAATCACCAAGAACCGCCGCAACGGTTATTTGGATGCCATGAAGAAATATAAAATCCCGGTAGATGACAGTATGATACTACTTTGTGACACTCGTGAACGTGCCATTGCATTGACTCCCGATCTACTGGAAGGGGTCAATCGTCCCGACGGTTTCTTTGCCATCAACGATGAAACAGCATCAGGCATTCTATACGCTTGTAAGTTAGTAGGGCTCAAAGTTCCAGACGAAGTGTCCATCTGCGGGTTTACCGACGGAGCCATTGCACAAAGTACTGACCCCAAACTGACCACCGTAGAGCAACATGGTGAGGAAGTAGGCAGAAGCGCCTTCAGCATCCTGATAAACAAGTTGGAAGGGAAAGAAAAGAGCCCTAACCGAATTGTACGCACTAACTTGGTAGTGAGAGGAACAACGAAATAACAAACTAACATCTTATTATAGTAATGAAAGTAAAACCCGATTTAAGTTTCTGGAAGCTGTGGAACATCAGCTTCGGTTTTTTCGGCGTACAGATTGCGTATGCGTTGCAAAGCGCAAACATTAGCCGTATTTTCTCCACACTTGGAGCCGACCCACATAATTTAAGTTACTTCTGGATATTGCCTCCGTTGGCAGGTATCATTGTGCAACCTATAGTAGGTGTGGCCAGCGACAAGACATGGACACGCTTCGGACGTCGCATTCCCTATCTTTTTATCGGTTCCTTGGTAGCCGTATTAGTCATGTGCCTATTGCCCAATGCCGGTAGTTTCGGTATGGCAGTAAGTACCGCTATGATATTTGGATTAGTATCTTTAATGTTCCTCGATACTTCCATCAATATGGCCATGCAGCCTTTCAAAATGATGGTGGGAGATATGGTCAATGAGAAACAGAAAGGACTCGCCTACTCCATTCAAAGTTTTCTTTGCAATGCAGGTAGTTTGGTAGGATACTTGTTCCCGTTTATCTTTGCCTGGATAGGCATCAGTAATACAGCATCACAGGGTGTTATTCCTGATTCTGTGATCTATTCTTTCTATATTGGAGCTGCCATCCTTATATTCTGTGTAATCTATACCTCGATGAAGGTCAAAGAAATGCCCCCCGCCGAATATGCTGAATATCATGGCATCACAGAAGACCAAAAGCATGAAAAGACCAATCTATTAAAACTGCTCGTCAAGGCTCCCAAGGCTTTCTGGACAGTAGGATTGGTACAGTTTTTTTGCTGGTTTGCATTTATGTTCATGTGGACTTATACAAACGGCAGTATCGCAGCCAATGCATTCGATGCACCGACTGTAGAACATACAGTAAACGGCATCAACCGGATTGTGCTCGACACCAAAAGTTTAGAATATCAAGAAGCAGCCAACTGGGTAGGTGTGCTCTTCGCCGTCCAGGCTATCGGTTCCGTACTTTGGGCTATCTGTATTCCGATGTTTAAAGACCGCCGTTTCGTCTACTCCCTCAGCCTTGTGTTGGGAGGTATAGGATTCATTTCCACCTATTTCATGCACGACCCGTATCTCTTGTTTATATCCTATCTGCTGATAGGTTGTGCATGGGCGGCCATGCTGGCATTGCCATTTACCATCCTTACCAATGCTTTGTCGGGCGGACACATGGGTACTTATTTAGGCCTCTTCAACGGAACCATCTGTATTCCACAAATCGTGGCAGCTACTTTAGGTGGCACAATACTCGCCTATTTCACTCCGGAAGGGGCACTACCCCCTGAAATCAATATGTTGATTACTGCCGGAGTGATGTTGATAATCGGTGCCATTTGTGTATATTTCATCAAAGAGAGCGAAGGAGAAAAAACAGATAAATAACCCACTCTCGGAATCTACTAAAAATAGAACATTAACTCATACCGAGAATCCTTTTATTGAACACCGTAGGAAGCATCGTTTACACGAAAAGACGACGTTTTCTCCGGTGTTTTTTTGATTCATTCCCTATTCATCCCCTATTTTTGTCTTCCTCTTTTCTTTTTTATTTCCGTAGATTGTTTATCTTTACAGCCATAACTACACAAAACACCTGCCATGAAGAAATATCTGAAGACCGATGAATGGAACATTATTGAAGATAACTTTCACGCCGATTATTTGAGAATGTCGGAAAGTATATTCAGCCTCGGGAACGGACGTTTCGGACAACGAGGGAATTTCGAGGAGCCTTATAGTAGTGATAGTTATCGCGGTTCTTTCGTAGCCGGCATCACATTCTTAGACAAAACCAAGGTGGAATGGTGGAAGAACGGATTCCCACATTTTTACACCCGCGTACCCAATGCAATAGACTGGAGCCACATCAGCCTTCGACTCATTGACGAAGAGCTGGATTTAGCAGGATGGTATGTCAATCATTTCAAAAGATGCTTGAGCATGAAAGAAGGAGTCTCTTATCGGGATGTAGAAGTGACTTCGCCCAGTGGCAACCAGCTCAGCCTTCATGTAGAACATCTCACAAACATGGCCCATCCCAATCTCTGTCTTATCAAATATAGCGTAACCTCTCTCAACTATAGCGGCAAAGTATCTTTAGTCCCTCTTCTTGATGGAGATATCGCCAATGAGTCCAAAAACTCCGATGAGAAGATCTGGAATATTCTGCGCTCCAGAGCCACCAGCGATTCTGCCTACCTATGGACGCAGACTCGTCGTGAGGATGCTCAAATCTGCTATGCCATGACGTATCAGTTCTTTAAAAACAACCAAGAACCCATGACGAACCCGATACGTATAGAGAAAGAGAAACAAGCCGGATTCAGCGTAGGTGCAGATGTAAAACCCGGCGATACCGTAACACTGATCAAATATGTCTCCATTGTCTCCTCCCTCTACTATGAACGGCAAGACTTGATTGAGGAATCCATTTCACAAGCTCGACAAGCCCAAACGAGCGGTTGGGATGCTCTCTTAAAAGATCATCAACAAGCCTGGCAGGACATTTGGGACGAAGCCGACGTTCTTATTGAAGGTGACCCGGAAGCTCAGCAAGGCATTCGGTATAACATATTCCAACTCTATCAAACGTATCGAGGAGACGACCCCCGTCTCAACATTGCTCCCAAAGGTTTCACTGGAGAAAAGTATGGTGGGAACACGTATTGGAATACAGAACTATGTTGCGTTCCTTACTTTCTGCTTTCCACTCCCAAGGAGATTGTCAAGAATTTATTGATCTATCGGTATAACCAACTACCGAAAGCCATAGAAAATGCCAAGAAATTAGGTTTCAGTAATGGTGCGGCACTTTTTCCACAAGTCACGAACAACGGTGAGGAGTGTCACAGTGAGTGGGAAATTACTTTTGAAGAAATCCACCGAAACAACATAATGGTCTATGCCATCACTCAACAAGCTACCTTGACCGGTTCATTGGAATACATCGCTAAATACGGATTGGAAGTGATGATAGCCATCAGCCGTTTCTGGAGTCAACGTGTATCCTTCTCTCGCCCCAAACAGAAATATGTCATCTTAGGGGTTACCGGGCCGGATGAATATCAAAACAATGTGGACAATAACTGGTATACGAATTATTCTTGCATACAATGCTTGAAGATGACTTTAAACTATCTTGAGATCATTGCCCAGAAGAGTCCTGATGAATACGTCCGTGTGCGTCGTATTACCAATTTCAATCAAGCTGAAGAAACCGAACGTTGGAGAAACATCATAGAACATATGTACCTGCCTGAAGATACCGAACAAGGCATCTTTATTCAAAATGACGGTTACATGGACAAAGAACTGCAAAGTACAGACGCCATCCCCAAAGAGCAACGTCCTATCAATCAACATTGGTCATGGGACAGGATTCTTCGTTCTTGCTACATCAAGCAGAGTGACGTGTTATTAGGGCTTTACCTCTACTCCTTTGACTTCGACACAGATACTATCCGCCGAAACTTTGAGTTCTATGAACCGATGACCGTTCATGAGTCTTCTCTCTCTCCACACATACACTCCATTCTCGCAGCGCGCATCGGCAAGATAGATAAAGCGTATGAGCACTTTCTGCACACGACTCGGCTCGATTTGGACGACTATAACAATGAAGCCGCCCAAGGTCTGCATATCACCAGTATGCCAGGCAGTTGGCTCGCAATAGTACAGGGTTTTGCCGGACTACAGATACGCAACGGAATCATCAGTTTTTCACCGGTGTTGCCAAAGAAGTGGAACAGCTATTCCTTCAAAGTAAACTATTTAGGAAGCACTTTCCACATGCAAATAGGAAAAGAAATGAAGATCTCACTTACAGCAGGAAACAAACAAGAGATTCAAGTCTATCAAGACATATACACACTCAAACAAGGAGCAGAGTTAAAAATAGCCTTGGCAGATTGAAATCCTTGTTTCATCAAACCTCACCCATCAACCCGAAGATCGGGATATCGATAAAAAAAAGCTCCGACATACCCTTGTATGGCCGGAGCTTTTTCTTTAGTTACGTAAAATCTATTATCCCAAGAACGAGATCAGTACACCCGCTGCTACCGCAGAACCGATCACACCGGAAATATTACTAGACATACAATAATTCAACACATGATTCTTCGGATCATACTTCGTAGCGATGTCATTACAAACACGACTCGCCATAGGCACCGCACTTAGTCCGGTAGCCCCAATCAGTGGATTAATCTTCTTCTTGCTAAACAAGTTGAACAGTTTCACAAAGAAGATGCCTCCCGTAATGGACAAAGCAAATGCCAAGAAACCTCCGATTATAATGCCTATCGTAGTCCAGTTCAAGAATGCCTCACTGGTCATGGTAGCCCCTACACTCAAGCCTAAGAAGATGGTAGCTGCATTCATAATACTGTTGGCAGCCGCATCAAACAGGCGGCTTGTATCAGAACCGATTTCCTTAATCAAGTTACCAAACATCAGCATACCAATCAAAGGCACAGCCGTAGGTACAAACAAGGCCACAACCGTGGTAACCGCAATTGGGAAAATAATCTTCAATACACGTAGATTCTTAATCTCAGTCTTTGAAGGATAAAGTTTCTCCTGTTCCTTCATATTAATCATCAACTCCTTCTTGCTGCAAAATAGTTTTACTACCAGCGGAATGATGACCGGAACCAAAGCCATGTAAGAGTAAGCAGCAATGGCAATTGGACCCAACAAATGAGGAGCCAGTTTTATGGTCGTAAAGATAGCTGTCGGGCCATCAGCACCACCAATAATACCCAAAGCACCAGCCTCTTGTGGAGTAAATCCTATCATCACAGCACAAAGCAATACCGTAAAGATGCCGAGCTGTGCAGCCGCGCCAAAGATAGAGAGTCGTAAATTACGAAGCATCGGACCGAAATCTGTCAACGCTCCCACACCCATAAAGATGATAGGCGGCAAGAACCCGGTCTTAATCAACATATAATAAATGAAGTTCATCAGTCCAAGGTCGTGTGCAATCTCATGCAACGGCATATCCCAAATGTTCTTCAATGCCCCGCCTACCATAACCATTCCATTTTCATCTGCTTGAATCACACCCATTTCACCACCGGGGAAGTTGGCAATAAGCACACCAAAAGCGATGGGCACCAACAACAGTGGTTCATAATGTTTCTTGATTCCTAAATACAGCAAAAGGAAAGCAATGGCATACATCACGAGGAATGACGGATCGGCAATGATGTTGCTGAAAGCCGTCATTTCATAGAGTTTTGCAAATATATCTTCCATTATCCAATTTTCATTAATACATCATCTTCAGAAATAGAGTCACCTGAGTTCACGCAAATGGCAGTAACCGTTCCACCAAAGTCGGCACGGATAGCATTGTACGTCTTCATGGCTTCAATATAACAGAGAAGATCCCCTTTTTCTACCTTATCTCCTACCTTCAACGGAGTTTCTTGTGCATTCTTGGTCAGGAAGAACTTGCCTTCCAATGGAGCAGGCACATCTTGGCCTTCACCTACGGGCGCAGTCACCATTTCCGTTGCCGAAGCCGGCAGATCGATATCACCGTAAGCTACCGTTACGCGGTATGCCTGTCCGTCTACCTGTACAGTCAGGGTTTTGGGTTTGGCATCATCCAATGGAGACTTATCTCTTTCTGCACGACGTTTTTCAACATCCTCCAGGAAGTCTTCTTTTGCTTTGCCACTTTGATAAGCCTCATATTGTGCCGGATGCATGGCGTATTCAAAGAGCTCTTCATCGTCTTCACCAAGTTCCCATTTATTTTCCTTCATCAACTTGCGGTATTTATCCAGCGCATCCGGATAATTCTCCTGTGGATTGCCTGTAAAGAACTTGCGACCTTCGCGTTCGGCTTTCTCAATGATTTCAGGGGCCAATTCACCCGGCAGTTTTCCGGCCTTGCCCAGCAACATATCCCAGATATCATCGGCAATCATTCCCCAGCGTTCCTTGCCTTTTTCCATCGCAATGACGTTCATCATGGAGAGATTCTTCACATACTGGCTGAACGGAGTTACCAACGGAGGATATCCTACACGCGGCCAAACGTAAGCTACTTCATTGAAGAGTTTGATGAGTAACTGATCTTGTGTCATAAACGGCAAATTGCGTTTTGCCTTGTATTTATTGATAGACTCAAGGTTCGTTTCCAAGTCGGCCATCAAACTACCCATCATTCCTCCCGGAAGCCCCGGTGCAATCAACAAAGAGTTCATCAGACGGTTTTTCGGGCTGATATACAATCCGAGGAAATCATCCATAAACTCCTGAACGAGAGCACGTACCTTCATATACGCCTCCATATTGATTTCAGGAACTTGGAAGCCGGCATCTTTCAGCATAGCCTGCACACTGAGTAAATCAGCATGTCCCGTACCCCAAGAAAGAGGTTCCATACCCACATCGATATAGTCGCAACCGGCTTCACACACTTCCAGAATACTGGCCATGTTGAAACCCGGACCTGCATGACTGTGATACTGAACCGGAATGTCGGGATGAGCAGCCTTTATATTGGCTACAATCTTACCGAGCGACACCGGACGTCCGATACCTGCCATATCCTTGATACAGATTTCATCGGCACCTGCCTTGATGAGTTTCAACGCCATATTGGTGTAATACTCCACTGTATGGATAGGAGAATGAGTAATACAAAGCGAACATTGCGAAATCATCCCTGCCTCTTTGGCATAGGTGATGGAGGGGATAATATTGCGTACATCGTTCAATCCGCAGAAAGTACGTGTGATATCCGTGCCTTGGGCTTTCTTCACTTTATAAAACAACTTACGTACGTCGGCAGGAACCGGACTCATACGAAGACCATTAAGAGCACGGTCTAGCATATGGGTTTGAATACCTGCTTTATGGAATGGCTTCGTCCATTCACGAACAGCCTTATTGGGATTTTCTCCAAACAATAGATTCACTTGTTCAAATCCTCCACCATTGGTTTCTACGCGGGCAAAACAACCCATTTCAACAATGGCAGGAGCTACTTTTACCAGTTGGTCCACACGGGGTACATATTTTCCGGCACTTTGCCACATATCCCTGAATACCAAACTGAATTTAATTTCTTTTTTCATACTAAATAATTCGGTGTGTATTTTTTATAAGATTAATTACCTCAGATTTTCTCTATTTTTGCCACTTTACCCTTGTTTTGTGTCACCACAGTAACAGCAGCATTGATAGCAGCCAATATATTTCCCGGGATAGGTGCAGAACCTTTAGCACCCGCTTTCGCCGGTAGTACCTCTTCAGGTGCATATTTATTGACCAATGCAGTAAGACCTTTCCCTAAGTAGATTACAATCAGAAGGATAGCAAAGACCGTTGTCATGCCTACGACCATCAGCAGAAGTGCTGTATTCAAATTCTCCATATTATTAAGTTATTAGTTATTCATTTATTTTTATAAAAAAACGCTCGAAATTAGTGATTTTTTCCGAAAGATTATTGCCATAAATCTATAAAAGATGCTAAAACGACAATAGTCCCCGTATAACAAAACCGTTATACGAGAACTATTTACCACTAAACAAGTGCCTGTTAATGGGCTGGCGAACGTGATTATCCTAACGGATTGCCATCGTCACCACCATTGCCTCCATCGCCCCCATCAGGGTTACCGTCGATACTGCCGTTCATAAGTTTTTCTATATCCGTCCAGTCAACACTCGACTCCACCATGGAACGCGTCGTAATTTGCTTACCACTGCTTCGCTTCACTTCAGGAAGGAAACGCACACGTACGCCATTAATCTGCCCCGCATTTACCTCATCAGAGGTGGCCACTCCCTTTTTATTGGCAGCTGCTGTGTAGTAGAACGTACCTATACCTTCAATTTTGACGGTACGTCCCATGCCCATATAGTCAGCCATTACACCTCCCAGATTTTTCAGTACAGCATACGTATCACCCCGAGTAACGGTAGAAAGTAAAGATAGTTTATCAGCCACTTTGTCAGTAGTGATAGGCACACCTATGGTAATTGCTTTCGGATACCACAAATCATTCAGTTTCGATTGAAATTTCTTATAAAATGCCATAATAATAATGTTTTTAATAATGAATAATGTATCTATAATTTCTCTTGTCTCGCCTTAGAAACAGAAGTTTTCACCGTGAGGCCTCAACGATTCAGCTATCTGATTTCCCTAAGCTTGATGTTGCAAAGTTAGGGTCGGATGCAAGGGAAAACAAGGAAATGGCATCTACAATCGTTTCACATAAACAACTAATAAACAGCCGATTAAAAAAGTCATATCTCTACAAGCAGAAAAAGAGGGTAAATCTAAGAAAAGAGGAATGCTATGAGAATCTCTACAAGCGTTGCACTTAAACAGCTGATAATGAAGGTTACTGTCTGCACCAATCTCTACAGCATGGCTATGTCATGCTTTTCAGGCAACGCATTGCTTTCTCTCATTTCTACATCAAGCAGAATCCGTTTTTTTTACCATCATCGTCACTTACCGATCATTCGTTCCACAATCCATCAAGAACGCCATCTGAGAGAGGAGGTAATGACTCAGGGACTGAAAGGCATTGAGTTCCTGAATGAAAGGCTTTCAGTCCTTGAGTGAATATCCTTCCTTCAGCAAGTGCAGCAATCATTCTTCAGAAAAAGAAGACGACCCATCTTTCTTGTAAAGAAATTGGCAAGTAACGATTCATTCGTTCCCTTCATCACCGTCGCCTCTTTCAAAGGGGCTTTTAGGCATAGCATAGAAAACAACAAGAATCAAAATTTAAAGAACGGGAAAGCGACTTCTTCCTACTGTGCAGGAAACTTTTCAGCAGCTACCAATAATCTCCTCCACCGTTTCTCCCTCTGCAAACAATCCATCCTCCATCCGCATCATCCGCTTCTTCAAGCGGAACTTCTGTTGCGAGACGGAAGCAGGGGATACTGCCGTCATTGTAGCAATCTCAGCATTCGTAAACCGCAAGCGTATCAGCAGGCAAAGCTGAAGGTCGGCAGGTGTAAGTTGGGAAAAGCGTTCGGCAAGATGCTGACTAAAGCCCACATACACCCGGTCAGCAAGAGTATGCAAATAAGAGCTTTGAGCATCCGTGAGAAATTTAGGGCGGTTATGCAGGCTTTGCATCGTTTCGTCGCTGTCTATCAAAGTAGCTGTGAGCGTCTGTACTTGTTCGTCCAGCATGCGGGCACGCTCGCCTTCTTGCTCCAGCAATGCCAGTTCGCGAGGCAAAGGGTGTTTTTCATACTCCTTGAGGCGGGTACGAAGCGATTCATTCTCTTCGAACAGCCTACTGCCGTGCTCCATCAAATGAATCAATGACTGGCTTACCTCTTCCCGTTCTTCATCCGTCAACGACATTTCTTCCAGACATGCTTCCAATTCAGCGCGTTCTCGCTCATTGTTGCGCAAGCGTTGTTCATTCTCGCTTAAATCAATCAGATAGCGACGGTGCTTGCGATCGCTCGTAAGCTTGATATGGCTGATAGACAGCCACACATTCAAACCGATCATCAAGAAGGTAAAGGTTCCCCACAAAAATCGCTTCTTGCCATCGACAGGCATCAGGCGGACTCGTTTTCCACCGGATTGTTCTTTTACCTGGTTATACTCTCGATGCAAATCCGCCAATAGGTGTACGGCCTCTACACTGTCAGCCGCGCCGATCTTCGCCAGCGAGTCGGCACGGGTAAGGGATTGTTCATAATTCAGTAGAGTCTTATCGGCAGGACTGGAGCAGGACAATAGCCCCAAAAGCAGGGCTATAAGGGAAAAACGCACGATTCTCATGACCACGATTGTCTTTTTTCAATACAAGTTGTAAAGATAGTGCATTCTTTCCACAATAAAGAACGGGAGGTACAAAGTTTTTGTCAACCTTGTACCTCCCGTCTTACTCTTTCTATCGTTTGGAGAATCAAAACTCACTCGTAAAGTGGAATCGAATCTTTTTGAAGTCCATCTGCGCCATCTGCAACACATAGCCACTATCGGCAAGGAAGACATCCCTACCCTCACGGTCTTTTGCCATGTATTGATACTTACGTTTTTTGAAAGCTTCCAACTCTTCAGCATCATCGCTCTCAATCCAACACGCTTTGTAAAGACTAAGCGGCTCCCAACGACACATTGCACTGTATTCGTTCTCCAGACGATACTGGATTACTTCAAACTGCAACTGTCCGACGGTACCGATAATCTTACGTCCGTTGAATTGATTGACAAACAGCTGAGCCACACCTTCATCCATCAATTGATCAATGCCTTTGGCCAGCTGTTTTTGTTTCATGGGATCTGCGTTCTCAATGTATTTAAACATCTCAGGAGAGAAGCTCGGAAGTCCCTTGAAATGAAGCAGTTCACCTTCGGTCAGGGTATCACCAATCTTGAAAGATCCATTATCGGGCAGGCCGATAATATCTCCCGCCCATGCTTCATCAACCGTGGTTTTGCGCTGTGCCATAAACTGTGTAGGCGACGAAAAACGCATGGTCTTTCCATGACGCACATGCAGGTAAGGAGCATTTCGGGTGAATTTACCTGAACATATTTTGCAGAATGCAATACATGAACGATGATTCGGGTCGATGTTGGCCGTAATCTTGAAGACAAAACCTGTGAATTTAGGCTCATCCGGTTTCACTTCGCGCTCTTCGGCTATTACTGCACGAGGACTGGGAGCTATCTCCACGAAACAATCCAACAGTTCTTGTACACCGAAATTATTCAATGCCGAACCGAAAAACACAGGTGCCAATTCACCTCTCAGATAGGCCTCTTTGTCAAATTCCGGGTAAACGCCGTCTATCAGCTCTAACTCGCTGCGCAGTTTATCTGCCAACGAAGCACCGATTTGTTGATCCAACGCTTCCGTGCTGATATCAATATTCATCTTCTCAGTCACCACCTGTTTGGAAGGTTGGTAAAGGTTCAGATTTTGCTCATAGATATTATACACACCTTTGAAGCGAATACCGCTCTCAATGGGCCAAGTCAACGGACGTACGTGAATGGAAAGTTCTTCTTCCAGCTCATCCAACAAGTCGAAGGGGTCTTTTGCTTCACGGTCCATCTTATTGATGAAGACAATGACGGGAGTGTTACGCATGCGGCAAACTTCCATCAGTTTGCGGGTTTGCGTCTCCACCCCTTTTGCACCGTCCACTACAATGATTACACTGTCCACAGCAGTCAGTGTACGGAAGGTATCTTCGGCAAAATCCTGGTGACCCGGAGTATCGAGGATATTCACTTTGTAATCCTGATAGTCAAACTCCATCACAGAAGTGGTGACAGAGATACCACGCTGTTTCTCAATATCCATCCAGTCGGATGTAGCCGTCTTCTTTATCTTGTTGCTCTTTACAGCACCGGCTACCTGAATTTGTCCACCGAAAAGCAGCAGTTTCTCGGTTAACGACGTTTTACCGGCATCCGGATGCGCGATAATCGCAAATGTTCTTCGTCTTTCTATCTCGTTGTTATGGGCCATATGTCAATTAATCAGTAATAATCAGTTTTCCTCTTTCATTTTTTGAAGGCACTTGGCAAGACTCTCCTCCCAATGAGGAATTTCAATGCCAAAGGTCTTTTTTATCTTTGTCTTATCCAACACAGAATAGTGTGGGCGCGGTGCTTTGGCAGGGAACTCATCCGTATGAAGCGGACTCACTTTACAGCTGGTAATGCCTGCCAAGCGATGGATGGCCAAAGTAAAATCATACCAAGAACAGACGCCTTCGTCGCTGAAATGGTAGATGCCGCGCACAATGCCCTGATTGATCGCTGCAAAGATAGCACGTGCCAGGTCATTGGCATAAGTCGGGCTTCCTATTTGATCGAAAACCACTCCCAGCGTTTCACGTTCACGCCCCAGTCGGAGCATGGTCTTCACAAAGTTAGTTCCATACATGGAATACAACCATGCCGTACGTATAATCATTGCGCGGCTGCATTTTTCCATCACTATTTGCTCTCCCGCCAGTTTGGTAGATCCGTAAACGGAATTCGGACAAGGAGCCACCTCTTCTGTATAAGGAAGATGTGCTGTACCGTCAAACACGTAATCGGTAGATACTTGTATCAAAGCTGCTCCGCAAGCTTCGGCAGCAGAAGCCAAGTAGCCCGGTGCGAGGTGGTTCAGTTGGTTACATAGTTCTAAGTTGTCTTCCGCTTTATCAACGGCAGTATATGCAGCGCAGTTCACAATCACATCCACCCGGTTATCTGCTACGAAGGCACGGACTGCCTGCTCGTCACAAATATCCAAGTCTTTTACATCGGTGAAGAAGTAGGTGTGCTGCAAGTGATCCTGCGACAATACTTGCATCTCATTGCCAAGTTGACCGTTGGCACCGGTTATTAAAATATTCATTTAAAAGTTACACTTATAAAGTTGGATGTTACGATGAACAATTCTTTTTTTAATCCAGGTCCAGCTCTCCGCGCTTCTCCTTGTCGTAATAATTGGCAAGCAGCGAAATAAAACTACTGATAACCTCTATCGCTTTGGCGGTTCCTTCACTGAGTTCTTTCTTTTGCAACCGTAGCAGTAACACTCCGTAGAGTGCTTCAAAGCAATTCTCTAACTCAGACTCTTGTTCCTTACCGTTCTTCTGACGCAATTCTACAATAAAAGGCAGAGCCTTGAAGTAAGCCGCATTGTAAAACGGATATTGGGTCGTAGCTAATAAGTCGGCATGCAGTTCCGTCAAGTTTTGGATTACGTTACGGTTAATTTGCAGATGTCCCTTCTCTTTCACTCCTTCTACACGCATCATCTCAACAAGATTGCCATACCATTCTTTCAAGGCAGCCTGTTCCTCCTCCGGATAACGGGAGATAAGGTTGCGACAAATTTCATCGATATCGCACTTGTTGGCACGAATCAAGTCTTCTACCTGCCACATATATATAAGGTATTCGGCTATATTTTTTTCTTTCAGTTGTTGGGCAATCTTCACGTTCTGACAAATATTTTGAGGTTTATGATTTTGAGATTTATGAGCTAATACAAGGATTCACCCATCAGCGTAAATACCAGTCCAAGCACCGACACCACCACGACAATGCTGCCGATGACGCGATTTAACAGCCAAATGCCGCGAAGATTGAATTGTTTACGCACCTTACTCACAAAAAAAGTGATGCCAAACCACCAAGCCAAAGCACCTAATGCAATAGCCAGATATCCGGTGACTGCCTCAAAGACAAGCACCCCTTCACTGACAAAAGCAAAACGGGCAAAGAGACCTATAAATAAGAAAATAATCAGTGGATTGGAGAGGGTGACAGCGAAAGCTGTTATAAAATTGTGGAAATAAGATCCTTTATTAGCTGAAATCGGGCGAATAGATTGTACAGGATTACTACGGAAAGTATAAATACCAAAAGCCAACAATAAAATGCTACCGAAAAGCTGAAGATAAAAAATGTTTTTGTTGACATAATCAAAAACGAAACTCATACCGTAGCCAGTCAACAAAGCATAGGCAATATCGCTTAGAGAGGCTCCTACGCCTGTGACCAAACCGTACCATCGCCCTTTATTTAAGGTGCGTTGGATACACAATACGCCTACAGGACCCAAGGGTGCGGACACAATAACGCCGATTATGAACCCCTTCCATAATATATCAAATATGGTCTCTATCTGAATCATGGCTGCAAATATCGTACTTTTTTATGAGACCAACGAATAGTGTTAACGTTTTTTCGATTGAAAGAGATTTTAAGAAGTAAAGATTATCTTTTCATTTCAGTATCATTCCCAATCCGTGATCTGCAAAAGCATCGTCGACAACAACGAAACTTCCGCTTCATCCTAAACCTATAGTGATTGAACGTTTTTTATCTCCTATTTTTTCTACTCCCCACCTATTTTATATATCTTTGCACCCAAGAAGAAGATAAGTTTGAAGAAACTAACGAGTAGTGACTTCAAGCGTCAAATCGCAAATCGTCAAATCGTAAATATAACTATGATTCTTTTTTTCAGAACCCCATCCAAGAGCGTGATTGCCGTAGAGTGTGACCACGAACTTACCCAAGCAGACAGCGATAAACTCTGCTGGCTTTTTGGAGAAGCTACCTCCGAAAGTGAAGACAACCTGAAAGGACATTTTGTGGGTCCACGCCGCGAAATGATTACCCCTTGGAGTACCAACGCCGTGGAAATCACCCAAAACATGGGGCTGAACGGTATCACCCGCATCGAGGAATATTTCCCTGTAAAAGACGAAAAAGCAGACTATGACCCAATGCTGCAACGTATGTACAAAGGATTAGACCAAAATGTGTTGACAACCAGCCGCCAACCGGAACCGATTGTCCACATCAAAGACCTTGAAGCCTACAACGAAAAAGAAGGTCTGGCCTTGTCTAAAGAAGAGATGGAATATCTCGAAAAGGTAGAAAAAGACCTGGGACGTCCTCTGACAGACTCCGAAGTATTCGGTTTTGCACAAATCAACTCTGAACACTGTCGCCATAAAATCTTTGGCGGAACCTTCGTTATTGATGGAGTGGAACAAGAGTCTTCTCTCTTCCAAATGATTAAAAAGACTACACAGGAAAATCCCAATAAGATTATTTCTGCTTACAAAGATAATGTAGCGTTTGCCGAAGGACCGGTAATTGAACAATTTGCTCCGGCAGACCATTCTAAGCCCGACTATTTCCAAGTGAAGGACATCAAAAGTGTGATTTCACTGAAAGCAGAAACACACAACTTCCCCACTACCGTAGAACCATTTAACGGTGCATCTACAGGTACCGGTGGTGAGATTCGTGACCGTATGGGAGGTGGTAAGGGTTCCTTGCCGATAGCCGGAACAGCGGTTTATATGACTTCTTATCCCCGCACGGACGACGAACGCCCTTGGGAAGATATTTTGCCGGTACGCGATTGGTTATACCAGACACCGGAACAAATTCTGATTAAAGCTTCCAACGGTGCCAGTGACTTTGGCAATAAGTTCGGTCAGCCCTTAATTTGTGGTTCAGTGCTTACATTTGAACACCAAGAGAAAGAGGAAGTTTACGGATATGATAAAGTAATTATGCTTGCCGGCGGTGTGGGTTACGGTACACAACGTGACTGCCTGAAAGGCACTCCGGAAGCTGGAAATAAAGTAGTAGTCATTGGTGGTGATAACTACCGTATCGGTCTGGGCGGTGGCTCCGTATCTTCAGTAGATACCGGACGTTACAGCAGCGGCATTGAACTGAACGCTGTGCAGCGTGCCAATGCTGAAATGCAAAAACGTGCATACAATGTGGTGCGCGCACTTTGTGAAGAAGAGACCAACCCGGTTGTTTCCATTCATGACCATGGTTCTGCCGGACACGTAAACTGTTTGTCGGAGCTGGTTGAAGAAAGCGGTGGTTTGATTGATATGAGCAAATTGCCTATCGGTGACAAAACCTTGTCTGCCAAAGAAATCATTGCCAACGAGAGCCAGGAGCGTATGGGTCTGTTGATTCGGGAAGAAGCCATTGAACATGTACGCAAAGTGGCCGAACGTGAACGTGCTCCGATGTATGTAGTGGGTGAAACCACCGGTGATCATCGTTTTGCTTTTCAACAAGCAGACGGCGTACGCCCCTTCGACCTTGCCGTGGAACAGATGTTCGGTTCGTCTCCCAAAACCTATATGGTGGACAAAACAGTAGAACGACAGTATGAAATGCCTCGATATGAACTGTCACAATTGCATGAGTATCTCACAAAGGTGCTCCAATTAGAAGCAGTGGCTTGTAAAGACTGGTTAACCAACAAGGTGGACCGTTCTGTAACCGGTAAAGTGGCACGTCAACAATGTCAGGGCGAACTTCAGTTACCGTTAAGTGACTGTGGTGTCGTAGCTTTGGACTACCGCGGCGAAAAGGGTATCGCAACCTCTCTCGGTCATGCTCCGCAAGCGGCACTTGCCGACCCGGCTGCCGGTTCTATTCTCTCTGTCAGCGAAGCTTTAACCAATCTGGTTTGGGCACCGCTTGCCGAAGGGCTGGATAGCGTTTCTCTCTCCGCCAACTGGATGTGGCCTTGTCGCTCGCAAGAAGGGGAAGATACCCGTCTCTATACCGCAGTCAAGGCATTAAGCGACTTCTGTTGTGCATTGCAAATCAATGTACCAACAGGTAAGGATTCTCTTTCCATGACGCAAAAATATCCTGACGGAAGTAAGGTGATTTCTCCGGGTACGGTGATCGTTTCTGCCGGCGGAGAAGTATCTGACGTGAAGAAAGTGGTTTCTCCGGTCCTTGTCAACGATGAAAAGACAACGATCTATCATATTGATTTCAGCTTCGACAAGCTGAAACTCGGTGGTTCAGCTTTTGCACAAACCTTAGGCAAAGTAGGTGACGAAGTGCCTTCTGTGCTGGATACCGAATATTTCCGTGATGCATTCCTTGCCGTTCAGACATTGGTTAATAAAAAATTAATCCTTGCCGGACATGATATTTCAGCCGGTGGTCTGATCACTACCCTGCTTGAAATGTGCTTCTCTAATGTAGAAGGCGGTATGGAAATCAACCTTGATAAAATCAAGGAACAAGATTTGATCAAAATTCTCTTTGCCGAAAATCCGGGTATCGTTATCCAGATAAACGACAAGCATAAAGAGGAAGTGAAGAAAATACTTGAAGAAGCAGGCGTAGGATATGTGAAGCTTGGTAAGCCAACAGATGAACGTCATATTCTCGTATCCAAAGACGACGCCACTTATCAGTTTGGCATCGACTACATGCGTGATGTATGGTATTCTTCTTCGTACTTGCTCGACCGTAAACAATCTATGAACGGTTGTGCCCAAAAACGTTTTGAAAACTACAAGATGCAACCCGTAGAGTTTGCCTTCATGCCCCAATTTAAAGGTAAGTTCTCTCAATATGGCATTGATCCGGACCGTCGTACTCCAAGTGGTATCCGTGCAGCCATCATCCGTGAAAAAGGAACGAATGGTGAACGTGAGATGGCTTACTCACTCTACCTTGCCGGTTTCGATGTGAAAGACGTCACAATGACCGACCTAATCAGCGGACGTGAAACTTTGGAAGATGTAAACTTGATTGTGTACTGTGGTGGGTTCTCCAACTCTGACGTTCTCGGTTCAGCCAAAGGCTGGGCAGGCGCCTTCCTTTTCAATCCGAAAGCCAAGGAAACACTTGACAAGTACTATGCACGTGAGGATACCCTTTCACTGGGTGTTTGCAACGGTTGCCAGTTAATGATGGAGCTGAACCTCATCAATCCCGAACTTAAGAAGTCCGGTAAGATGTTGCATAACGATTCTAACAAATTTGAATCTCGCTTCCTCAGTCTTACCATTCCGACTAACCGCAGTGTGATGTTCGGTTCGTTAAGTGGCAGCAAACTGGGTATTTGGGTGGCTCACGGAGAAGGGAAATTCTCTTTGCCGTATGAAGAAGACAAGTACAACGTAGTGGCCAAATATACTTATGATGAATACCCATCCAATCCTAACGGATCGGACTATTCTGTAGCAGCATTGTCAAGTACTGACGGACGTCATTTAGCGATCATGCCGCACTTGGAACGCTCTATCTTCCCTTGGCAGAATGGCTGCTATCCTGCAGATCGCATAGGAAGCGATCAGACAACTCCTTGGATGGAAGCTTTTGTCAACGCACGCAAGTGGGTAGAAGGAAAGACGAAAAAGTAAATAAAGTAGTCATACGATAATCGAGATGTGTCAAGGTGCTCAATCACACGAGGACTTTGACACATCTCTTTTCGTATATGACTCTAATTCTGACCTTTCATCGTTGTATCAGCCCCCATTCTTCATTCTCTTTTCTTGCTTAATTCAAACAAAAAGATTACCTTTGTTTGATTTTATAATCTCGTTCAATTGGTATATAACACTCAAACGTCATAACCATTATGCGAAAACACTTATTATACTGCATACTACTATTACTTCCATTTACAAGCATTGCTCAGACATACGAATATATCGGGGTAGAAAATGGATTAAGCAACCGAAGAGTATATGCTATCCAGAAAGATAACAAAGGCTATATGTGGTTTCTCACCCATGATGGCATTGATCGCTACGACGGAAAAGATTTCAAGCAATATAAGCTGACAGATGGCGACGAGAGCATTAATGCGATTATGAATCTGAATTGGCTTTATCTCGATTCTACAGGAGGATTATGGCAAATTGGAAAGAAAGGACGAGTGTTTCGTTATGATGCCAAACACGACCGCTTCCAGTTGGTTTACAAGATACCCGAAAGTGAAGTAAAAGGTCGCCCTACACCTATCAGCTATAGTTTTGTAGATAGCCATCATAGAGTATGGCTTTGCAGTGAAGACACTTTGTACCTATACAACAGCCAAACACACAAAGTCACATTCATTAAAAACGAATTCAAGGAAAGCATCACGAGCATTGCACAAATAGATTCCACACACTATTTCATTGGAACAGATGCAGGCATCCACTGTGCCGAGTTACAAAACAATTCCTTGACAATAAAACCTTTTATTCAATTAGACGATTTAAACATCCAAATCAACGAATTATATTACCACAAACGTTCCAATAAAGTATTTATCGGAACCTTCCAACGAGGAATGTATGTGTATGATAGGAACCTGCAAAAGGCCACTCACTTGGATGCCGGGCTGATGGATGTAAGTATCAATAGCATAAAGGCTTTTGACGACCAAGAGATTCTTATAGCTACGGATGGTGCCGGCGTTTATAAGATGGATACAAAATCCTACCAATGCGTCCCCTACATTATTGCCGACTACAATCGGCAGAATGCCATGAATGGGAATACCATAACTAACTTATACATTGATGAAGAACAACGTATCTGGATGGTTAACTACCCCATGGGAATCACCGTACGTAACAACAAGTTCTCAGATTTCGAATGGATTAAACACTCCATAGGCAACAAGCAATCACTCATTAACGATCAAATCAACGCAGTTATTGAAGATGCAGACGGAGATTTATGGTTTGCTACCAACAACGGTATAAGCCTTTATAAAAGCGACACAAAGCAATGGCACTCCTTCTTCAGCGAGTTCGATGCAGTTCCCATCAAGAACAACACGTTTATCTCTTTGTGTGAAATATCTCCCGGCATCATTTGGGCAGGAGGCCATAGTTCCGGCATTTATCAGATAGACAAGAAGAAACTGTCTGTCAACTATTTCACTCCAACCTTATATAACAAGCTGAATATCCGTCCGGATAAATACATCCGAGCCATGGTGAAAGCCTCTGACGGTAAGATTTGGTCAGGGGGGTATTATAATCTGAAGGAAATAGACTATGTACATAAGGACATGAGAAACTTTCCCGGATTAAATGGTATTACAACCATTGTTGAGAAAGACTCTGAACATCTGTGGATTGGCACTTCCACCGGGCTTTATATCCTGGAAAAGGAAACTGGTAAGTATCATCAAATACAGTTGCCGGTAGATTCTTATTATATTTACTCATTATGCCAAACACCCGACAGTTTGTTATATATCGGCACAGAGAATGCAGGCTTATTGATATACAACGCAACGCAAAATACATTCGTCCATTACCACAAGGACAATAGCGCTCTGATGTCCAACAACATCTATACCATTCTGTATGATGACAAAAGAGACCTCTTCCTAAGCACAGAAGGAAGCTTGACTCGTTTCAATCCGAAAGAGAAAACCTTCCGTAACTGGACCAAAGACCAAGGTTTGAAATCAAGCCACTTCAATGCTGCCTCTGGTACCTTGAGAAAAAATGGCGATCTCATATTTGGCAGTACAGACGGTGCTATTGAATTCAATAGAGACAGTCGATTCTCCCGTGAATATAAATTCAAGATGATATTCAGCGATTTACGGGTATTCTATCAAACAGTATATCCCAAAGACCAAGGTTCGCCATTAACGATGGACATTGACGAGACCGAAACTCTGCGATTGAAGTACAACCAGAATATTTTTTCATTAAAGGTCTCTTCTATCAACTATGACGACCCCTCACAAATATTATATTCTTGGAAACTGGAAGATTCCTATGATGATTGGAGTCGTCCCGACCAAGAAAACACGATTCGCTTCACGAACTTGAGTCCGGGGCGATATACCTTACGCATACGTGCCATCTCCAATGAAGATCGTCGGGTAGTTCTTGAGGAACGCAGTATGCAAATTATTATTGAGAAACCCATTTGGCTCAGCATCTGGGCCCTGGTGCTTTATGCCATCATCATTATATCTATCGTTAGCGTTACTTTACGTATCATAGTCATGCGGAAACAGAGAATTGTTTCTGATGAAAAGATTCGTTTCTTTGTAAATACGGCACACGACATCCGCACTCCTTTGACCCTGATAAAAGCGCCATTGGAAGAGCTTCTTGAACGCGAAACCCTCAGTGAAAACGGTCATAACAATATGAATACCGCTTTGCGCAATGTCAATGCTTTGTTGCGCCTTACCACCAATCTCATCAATTTCGAACGGGCAGATACTTACTCCAGCAATTTATATGTTTCGGAGAATGAACTAAGCGCTTATATGGAAGAAACCATCAATGCCTTCCGCTCGTACGCTGAAATCAAACACATTGCTCTTACATATGAAAGCAATTTCCGCTATCTGAATGTATGGATGGACAAAGATAAAATGGACTCCATTCTAAAGAATATCATATCCAATGCACTGAAATATACTCCTGAAGGAGGAAAAGTACACATCTATGCTGCCGAAACAGAAGATTCATGGAGCATTGAAGTAAGAGATACAGGTATAGGCATCCCCTCTTCAGAACAAAAGAAACTATTCAAGATGCACTTCCGAGGCAGTAATGCCATCAACTCGAAAGTGGTAGGTAGTGGTATCGGTTTGTTGCTGGTATCTAAGCTCGTGTCTCGCCACAAAGGCAGACTAAACTTCAATAGTACGGAAGGAGAAGGCTCTAACATCAAAGTAACATTCCCTAAAGGAGGAAAGTATTATCGCAAAGCGATCCATCAGCCTCAGCCCAGCGCAGAGAGAGTGATCTATACCTCTTCCGGAGTTCCGGTCAATGCTACAGTTCCTCCTATCGCCAGTTACGAGAAGATGAAACAACTGCCGCCAAACAACGAAGATCTTCCTAAAATCTTGATTGTGGAAGACAATGATGAGTTGAGAGAATATTTGCGCAACACCTTATCGGAAACATACAACGTTCAAGTATGCTCCAATGGAAAGATAGCGCTCACCATTGTAAAGGAATATGCTCCCAACCTTATCATTTCAGACATCATGATGCCTGAAATGCGAGGTGACGAGTTATGCCAAGCTTTGAAAAATGATATCGAGACCTCTCACATTCCTATCATCTTACTCACAGCATTGAATACCGATAGGAATATCATTGAAGGTTTAGAGAACGGAGCAGATGAGTATATTGTAAAACCATTCAATATAGGTATACTGCGTGCAACCATAGCCAACCTACTTAATAATCGCGCCTTGCTGCGCCATAAGTATGCCAACCTCGAACTGAATGATGAGAAGCATGACGTAGGATGTATCAATTGTTCCACCGACCGCGATTGGAAGTTTATTGCAACCGTCAAGAAGAATGTGGAAGAGAACATGAATAATCCCGGCTTCAACGTAGATGTACTCTGTACTTTACTGAATATGAGCCGTACCAGCTTTTACAACAAAATAACAGCTTTGACCGATGAAGCACCGGCAGATTATATTCGTTTAATCAAGCTAAAACGTGCTTCCCTATTGCTGAAAGAACACAAGTATACCATTACGGAAATTGCTGAAATGACGGGTTTTAACGATGCCAAATACTTCCGCGAAGTCTTCAAGGATCATTTCAAGATGAGTCCCAGTCAGTATGCCAAACAAGGTACCAAAAGCAATGAGAAAAAGCCGAAAGTATCCAAAGAGTAAAATTATAAAGCGATAAATATGAATGTATATATCGAAGCGTTCTCCATCTTTTTTAAAATCGGAGCCTTTACAATAGGGGGTGGTTATGCCATGGTGCCGCTCATCGAAGAGGAAATTGTGGTGAAAAGAGACTGGATAAGTAAAGAAGACTTCATTGACTTGCTCGCTATCTCCCAATCTGCACCGGGCATCCTTGCTGTTAATATTTCTATCTTCATTGGCTATCGTTTACGAGGAATCCGAGGAAGCATCATTACTGCATTGGGCACTATATTGCCTTCTTTTCTCATTATCCTTGCCATTGCCCTATTTTTTCACAATTTCAAAGAAAATACTTTCGTAGAACGTATATTCAAGGGAATTCGCCCGGCTGTTGTTGCTTTGATTGCCGCGCCCACATTCAGCATGGCTAAATCGGCTAAAATCAATCGGTATAACATCTGGATTCCGATAGTTTCAGCACTGCTCATCTGGTTATTAGGATTTTCTCCGATCTGGATTATTATCGCAGCCGGAATAGGAGGGTATCTATTCGGATGTTTCCGACATTCGAAAAACTAAGTATTCATCAGTAAAACATTCATCTGTTCAACATGATTTATTTGCAATTATTCTATACGTTTTTTAATATCGGCTTATTCGGTTTCGGCGGAGGGTATGCCATGCTTTCAATGATACAAGGAGAAGTAGTCACCCGTTACAACTGGCTCACTCCACAAGAGTTTACAGATATCGTGGCAGTTAGCCAGATGACTCCCGGCCCCATCGGCATCAATTCAGCCACCTATGTAGGCTTTTCGGCAACAGGTAGCGTCTGGGGATCTGTTATCGCCACCTTTGCCGTTGTGCTTCCTTCTTTCATTCTGATGCTGACCATCAGTAAGTTTTTTCTGAAATATCAAAAGCACCCAACCGTAGAGGCTATATTCAGTGGACTTCGTCCGGCTGTAGTCGGCTTATTAGCATCGGCTGCACTGGTTTTGATGAATACAGAAAACTTCAGTTCGCCCACAGAAGATAAGTACACCTTTATCATCAGCTGCCTCATCTTCCTCGTTGCATTTGTGGGCACCAAGAAGTACAAACTCAACCCGATACTTATGATTATTGCCTGCGGGATGGCCGGACTGATCCTCTATTAACGATTCTCGATCGAATGTTTACTGGTTAAAGCTTCACTTTCTTTCCCACCGACTTCGACTCATTATGCAGACGGTCAAGGGCTGTCACTACATAGCGATATTTTGTTTTGCCAGTCTCATACGGCAACTTATAGAAGTTATCACGAGTAACGGCGACGATGTGTGAAGGGTCATCGATATCCACTTTTTCTTTCGCATCAAAGCGATAGACTACATACTGCACAGCACGATTCATCTCCTCCTTATATTTAGGATCTGTCCAAAAAAGGAAATACCCATCAGCAGTCCAGACCGGTTTCACTTTACGAACTGCATTCGGTGCTTCATGATCCATGAAATCAAAGACGGGAGGTAATGCCGGGTATTTATGATATTCCGCAATCAAAGCATCACGATAGTTACCTGCATTTTCTACAACCGCACTTGCCGGCCATTGGCAACTACCACCAATCGTCTGATAAGCACGTTGCAACGCCATTTTTCGGGGAAGCTGATTGATGGAAGGATTAGTAGGATCTGCATTCTGCACGGTATTCATCACAGACTGACCAATAAACAAAGGACGGTTTTCGGTGTTCTTAGCCCACCACTTCACCAGAGTTTCATAATCGGCAACCGGATGGCCTATCTGCCAATATACCTGAGGGATGTTATAGTCAATCCAACCTTCGCGTGCCCACAACAGAACATCAGCATACAAATCATCATAATTTTGCAATCCTTTTGTTTTACTACCCAACGGATCACTGCTTTCATTACGATAAATACCAAATGGAGAAACACCAAATTTCACCCACGGTTTTGCCGAACGCACCGTTTCGTATACCTTCTTTATCAAAAGATTCACATTGCTGCGACGCCAATCCCCCTTGTTACTGAATCCGCCCCCATAACGGGCAAAACTAGCATCATCCGGAAAGTCTTTCCCCTTAGTAGGATAAGGATAGAAGTAATCATCCATATGGATTGCATCCACATCGTAACGTGAAACGATATCGCCTACTACCAAACTGATATGTCGACGACTTTCCGGTAAAGCCGGATCAAAGAACAACTGATCACCGTAGGTAAGAAACCATTCAGGATGAATATTGTAAACATGGTTGGGTGCCAATTCATTTTTCAACGAGGTTTTCACACGATACGGATTGATCCATGCATGAAATTCCATACCCCGCTTATGACACTCTTCAATCATAAACTGCATCGGATCCCAATAAGGATTGGGTGCTTTGCCTTGTACTCCCGTAAGGAAACGGCTCCAAGGCTCCAACTTCGAAGCATACAATGCATCCGCTTCCGGACGTACTTGAAAAATAATAGCGTTGATACCTGCTTCTTTCAAAGAATTCAACTGGGTGATCAAAGTTTGCTGCAATTTTTCAGTGGGTACTCCACGAAACTGTCCGTTTACCGCCTGTATCCATGCAGCACGAAATTCACGTTTGGGGTAAGCAGATGTCTTCTGCACTTGCGCAAACACTCCTCCTGTCATCAAAGACAATAGGAAAGCACATAATAGGGATTTTACTCTCATTTTTTATTGGTAGCTTTTATTCTTAAAATCATTCATACTCAAGGCTTATCCTGACAAAGCCTTTCATCAAAACCGACTCTCGATCTAGCAAACACTTCCCGATGAAGAAGTACTTCTCAAGATACTTTATCCTCTCTGAATTATGGATGAAGAGTGGGGCGAAAATAACGCTTTTATTTAAAGTAAATTAGTGCCCATCTGAAAGTATAACATATCTTAACCTTACTATTCTGATGAGGTTTTTCATAGTTGTCGTTATCTTTGCCCAAAACACAAAGATAAGCTGCACCACGGCATAAAAAAGAAACAAGTTCATTTTATTTTGCTCTTGGTTTACATTATCTTTGCAAATCCAAATCACTTAAGTGGCCTTGATATGACAGAAAGCAAATCAATTATCATAAAAGGAGCTCGCGTCAACAACCTCAAGAATATTGATGTAGAGATTCCCCGCAACAAATTAGTAGTCATCACCGGATTATCCGGTTCCGGCAAATCTTCACTTGCATTCGATACCCTTTATGCCGAAGGGCAACGCCGCTACGTGGAAAGCCTCAGCAGTTATGCCCGGCAGTTCCTCGGACGAATGAGTAAACCCGAATGTGACTTTATCAAGGGCATCCCACCTGCCATTGCTATCGAGCAGAAAGTGAGTAGCCGCAACCCTCGTTCTACAGTTGGCACCTCTACAGAAATCTATGAATACCTTCGATTACTTTATGCCCGTGTAGGAAAAACGTTCAGCCCGATCAGTGGACAAGAGGTGAAAAAACATTCGACAGAAGACATTGTAAAATGTATGCTGGAATATCCGGAAGGCACAAGATATACTGTATTATCTCCCATTCTATTACGCGATGACCGTACCCTGACAGAGCAATTGGAAATCGACATGAAACAAGGTTTCAACCGCCTAGAAGTGAATGGTGAAATGGTACGTATCGATGAATACAAAGCCAAAGCAGGAGACGTTGTTTTCTTATTGATAGACCGCATGGCTGCTTCTTCCGAAAAAGATTCCATCAGCCGCTTGACTGATTCTGCAGAAACTGCTATGTACGAAGGAGACGGAGCTTGTCTGTTGCGTTTCTATCAGACCGACGGTAGCACGTGTCTTTACCGCTTCAGCACTAAGTTTGAAACAGATGGCCTTACGTTTGAAGAGCCCAATGATCAGATGTTTTCTTTCAACTCTCCAATGGGCGCCTGCCCCGAATGCGAAGGTTTCGGACAAGTCATCGGCATTGACGAGCACTTAGTCATTCCCAATCGTTCCTTGTCGGTTTATGATGGTGCAGTGGTATGTTGGCGAGGTGAAAAGATGGGTGAATGGCGGGAGATGGTCATACACGGAGCAGAGAAAGCCGGTTTCCCCATATTCACTCCTTATTATGAACTGACTGATAAGCAACGCCAGATGCTGTGGGAAGGTACTCCTTATTTTGAAGGAATTCATGCTTTCTTCAAGATGGTACAAGAAAACCAGTACAAGATACAATACCGGGTTATGCTGGCACGTTACCGGGGTAAGACGATTTGTCCCAAATGCCAGGGTACCCGTTTGAAACCTGAGGCCGGCTACGTACGCGTAGGTGAACGTAACATTTCTCAACTGGTCAACTTACCGATCACGGAGTTGAAACTCTTCTTCGACCATTTGAAACTGTCACAACAAGATGCCAACATTGCTCGCCGCATCCTCACCGAGCTAAACAGCCGCATTCAGTTTCTATTGGATGTAGGTCTAGGATATCTCACCCTCAATCGGTTAAGCAACTCACTATCCGGTGGTGAAAGCCAACGTATCAACCTTGCTACCTCACTGGGTAGCAGCTTAGTAGGCAGTCTTTATATTCTTGACGAGCCAAGTATTGGTTTGCACAGTCGCGATACAGACAAATTGATTCACGTGCTCCGCCAACTGCAAGGACTGGGCAATACGGTTGTGGTAGTAGAACATGATGAAGAGATTATCCGTGCAGCCGATTACATCATTGATATCGGTCCCAAAGCCGGACGTCTAGGCGGAGAAGTTGTTTATCAAGGTGATATGAACGACCTGCAAAGAAACAGTAACAGCTATACCGTGCGATACTTATTAGGAGAAGAAACGATTCCGGTACCGGAGCACCGTCGCCCTTGGAATAACTATATAGAGATCAAAGGAGCCCGCGAAAACAACTTGAAAGGGGTAGATATACGCTTTCCACTCAATGTGATGACCGTAGTAACCGGTGTCAGTGGTTCAGGCAAGAGCACCCTCGTACGTGACATTTTCTACCGCGCCCTAAAACGTGAGCTGGATGAATGCAGTGACCGTCCGGGTGAATTTTCTTCCATTGGCGGTGAACTGCACAACCTGCGGAATGTAGAGTTTGTCGATCAAAATCCTATCGGCAAGTCCTCACGTAGCAATCCCGTAACGTATATAAAGGCCTACGATGAAATTCGCAAGTTATGGGCAGACCAAGCACTTGCCAAACAAATGGGTTATAGCCCCGGATACTTTAGTTTCAATAACGAAGGGGGACGTTGCGAAGAATGTAAGGGCGAAGGTACCATTACTGTCGAAATGCAATTTATGGCAGACTTGGTATTGGAATGCGAATCCTGTCATGGCAAACGCTTCAAAGCAGACACATTGGAAGTCAAATTCCACGATGCCAGTATTTACGACGTATTGAATATGACCATTAACCAAGCCATTGAGTTTTTCACCCAACACACCCAGAAAAAGATTGTAAAGAAACTACAGCCTTTGCAAGATGTAGGTTTGGGATATATCAAGTTAGGTCAAACCTCCTCTACCCTTTCAGGCGGTGAGAACCAACGCGTAAAACTAGCCTATTACCTTAGTCAGGAAAAGGCCGACCCCACTCTATTTATCTTTGACGAACCCACCACAGGACTGCATTTTCATGACATCAAGCAGCTACTCGAAGCATTCGACGCTTTAATACGTCGTGGACATTCCATCGTTATCATCGAACATAACCTGGATGTAGTGAAGTGTGCGGACTACGTCATAGACCTCGGTCCCGAAGGAGGAGACAAAGGAGGCAATATCGTTGCCAAAGGTACGCCCGAAGAAGTAGCGGGGTGCGCAGCCAGTTATACAGGACAGTTTTTGAAAGAAAAGCTATCAACAAACTAAGATTATGCGGGTGTGCCCAAACGCCTAAAACAAGAAAACTACCCTTGCCACATAAGCAAGGGTAGTTTTCTTTATAAGAAGGTTTGGATACACCCTTTAGAAGAGAAAGAAAGATCTCCCTCTTGAATCATTATCTTCTAGAAATAGAAACCGAAACCAACTTTCAGTCCAAATTCCGAACGGTCTTTGTTTATATCCCAATAAACTGCCGGCTCAATCGTTACCGTACGCGACAAGAAGTAAGCGTAACCTGCTTCCAACCCAAAGCCACAGCGAGTTTTATCATCGTCGCCCCAGTCTTCGCGGTGTACATTCAAGTCTGCGCCCAAATAAATACCCACATTACTAATATAGTAACGTCCGCCTACACCAAGCATATAAGAATCTCGACCTCCGCCTCTCCAGTTAGCGCCGACGCCTACCAACAGGGCAACATTGTCCACTAAGAATGCACCACCTTTCGCTTGAAGGCCAAAGCTCGCTTTATCAGAATCGGTATTATATGAAAGATTAAGTCCTGTGACAGATGGATTTACAATCCACTTCCCTTTTTCAAACTGTGCTTGAGCTGCCACTGTGACAACAAGCAAGCAAACGAATAATGCTAGTTTTTTCATCTTGTTTAGTTTTTGAATGAGTTATCAATACTATCAGCTTTTCTACCTTCCTCACGTCGTTTACGCTGTAGTTCTTCCTTCTTACGAAGCACCAACCAAAGTACAAACACAATAACGTATGAAGCGGCTACGGTAACATACTTTTCCGTATTACTGATTTCTGTATTTCGCGGCAAAAAGTAAGCAGCGGTTGCAGAAACATAAATAAGCAAGGCTAAAGCCAGCCCGGTAGATTTCTTTATTTTCATTACCAAAGTTTTTTTAGTCGTCTTTAAATAGGTCTTAAAACCCACTCTGTTTAGAAACTATGTATGCAAATGTAATAGTTTCTAAGCAAACTCCATCTATTAATCAAGTGTTTTACTTATCTTCGCAGCAAAATATAACAGAAAAAAAGAAGAATATAAGAATGAAACGGATATTCCTCACCTTATTATATAGCGTTCTCCTATTACCTCTTACTGCACAAATTACTGCAAAGACTCCCAAATATGAGGTACGCGCTGCATGGGTTACGGCTGTTTATGGTTTAGACTGGCCTCGCACACGTGCCAATTCTGCCGAAGGTATACGCAAGCAACAAGCTGAACTTATCGAAATATTAGACAAGCTAAAAGAAGCCAACTTCAACACCGTACTGTTTCAAACCCGCACTCGGGGAGATGTACTATATAACTCTTCGATTGAACCTTACAACTCCATATTGACTGGCAAAACGAGTGGTAATCCCGGTTACGATCCACTTGCCTTTGCCGTACAAGAGTGTCATAAGCGAGGGATGGAATGCCATGCTTGGATGGTAACCATTCCTTTGGGCAACCGCAAGCATGTAGCATCTTTGGGTAAAGAGTCGGTAACGAAAAGAAAGCCGGCCATTTGTGTACCTTATAAACGAGAATATTTTCTGAATCCCGGTCATCCGCAAACCAAAGAATATCTTATGAGCCTGGTCCGCGAGGTAGTAGACCGCTATGACGTTGACGGAGTACATTTCGATTATTTGCGTTATCCGGAAAATGCGCCCAAGTTTCCAGACAGTTACGACTATAAGAAATACAGCAATGGACGCAGCCTTGCCCAATGGAGACGAGACAATATCACAGAAATTGTTCGCCATATATATAAAGGCGTCAAAGCCTTGAAACCTTGGGTAAAGGTAAGCACTTGTCCCGTTGGAAAATACCGCGACACCTCCCGGTATTCTTCTCGTGGCTGGAACGCCTTCCATACCGTCTATCAAGATGTAGAAGGCTGGTTGGGAGAAGGCATTCAAGATCAAGTCTATCCTATGATGTATTTTCGTGGAAATGGATTCTTCCCCTTCGCCCTCGACTGGAAAGAACAGAGTAACGGAAGACAAATTATTCCCGGGCTCGGCATCTACTTCCTGCATCCCGATGAAGGCAACTGGACTGTGGATGAGATAGAGCGTCAGATCAACTTCATTCGTGCGCAAGGATTGTCCGGAGAGGCACACTATCGTGTAAAGCATCTGATGGATAATATTCAGAATCTGTATGATATTCTGGAAGAGAGCTACTACACCGCTCCTGCTTTGCAGCCTGCCATGCCTTGGATTGATAACGTCCCCCCTACAGCACCTTCAAATCTCCGCATAGAATCACAAACCGATGGCTACACTCTTCTACGCTGGCAACCCGCTACCGATAATGACAAGCGGAATGCGCCTACTTACGTGGTTTATGGCTCAGATACCTACCCGGTAGATATCTCTAACCCCGAAAACATCCTGATGCAACGTGTACAAGGAACGGAATATACCTACGCCCCGATACGCCCATGGACAGCTAAGAGATATTTCGCCGTAACGGCTATCGATCGCTGTGGAAATGAAAGTGAAGCCGTGCAAACTCGCGACTTCACTCCCCATCAGAGCCTTTCCCAAAAGGCTATTTTCTCTTTGTCGGGTCCTACTATCGTAAAAGACTGAACCCTCTCAATAAACCGAATCACCTGTTTCAACGTGAAGAACACACTGTTTCAATATAAAGAACACTTCGTTCCAAGCTAATGGAACACTTTGTTTCAAAGTAGAAGAACAAATTGTTTTAAACTAAAGGAACAGATTGTTTTAAACTGAAGGAACAGATTATCTAACCAAGATATAGGCTTGTGACAGG
>CALYZE010000019.1 GCA_945607605.1 uncultured Bacteroides sp. | reverse complement strand
TATGATTTCACTTAATCATCAGGTGTCAGTAATTAGGATTCATGCGAATCAGTAGTTAAAATTACTTGCTGATTCAGTTAGTTAAATTATTGTTATTCAATTAATTATCTCATTAATTTGTTTCTTAATCTCCTTGGAGATCAGTATGTTAGAAGAATCAAACCACTCATTATTCTAATTATGATCCTCAAGGAGAAAGAGCTAAAACTTAGAAACATCTATCTGCGATATTTATGAATCTTCACTGAAGTTCTACTGCCAGAGATTCAGTAATAATGCAACTCCTATCTTTACAGACCAGGGACTGCTTACCGTATGTCTATTTTTTAAACAAGAGTTAAAGGCAACTACTGATTCGCATCACTAAGAGATTCTAGATAGGGATGTCTTTTTCTTACTGATAAAAGATGTGTATTTCAATATTTATATTCAGGAGATGAGCTTTCTGGTTTATGTCTGTAGTGTTTTTGATAGGAAAGAAGGTGAATACTATTATTCTATTTGCTTTATTTTTAGCGCTTCATTCTCTGCCTCTTCCATTTTCTCTCGTTCCCCCGGTCCTTTGTCATTGATACCACAAAGATGAAGAACACCGTGAATAATCACTCGATACAACTCTCGTTCATAGTCATTCCCGGCAAACTGTTCCGCATTGGTACGCACCGTGTCGAGACTGATGAAGAGATCACCGCTGAGTCTATTTCCTTCGCAGTAATCAAACGTGATGATATCCGTATAATAATCGTGTTGCAGGTATTGGCGATTTATTTCAAGTATTTTTTCGTCTGAGCAGAAAATATAGGCGATTTCACCGATTCTTTTTCCGTGAGTGGCAGCAACAGTTTTGATCCATTCTGTTGTTTCGCGTTTTTTGAGGACGGGCATTTCAACACCGTCTGTTTGATAGCTAATCATTTTATAACAATTTACGATTAAAATTACTTTTATAACTAATCTCTCTTTTTAAAAGAAAAATAGATAACTAACAATGATTGCCGCAATGATGCCCGAAAAATCGGCTATCAAACCGCAGGTGACAGCATTCCGTGTTTTGGTGATGCCTACACTTCCAAAATATACCGCAAGGATATAGAATGTAGTGTCTGAAGCACCACGTGCCACACAGCTCATGCGGCCTACAAAAGAATCAGCTCCAAATTGTTTCATGGTGTCAATCATCAAACCGTTGGCACCACTACCACTCAAGGACTTCATCAAGGCAGTAGGTAAGGCGCCTACAAAACTGGTATCCACTCCGAATAGTCCCACTATGTAACCAATACCGTTTATTAATATATCCATAGCTCCGGAAGTACGAAAGACGGCGATTCCAACGAGGAAAGCAACTAGATAGGGGATGATACGTACGGCGGTGGTGAATCCCTCCTTAGCTCCTTCAATAAAGGCATCATAGACATTGATTTTTTTCCATAACCCCCAGAGGATGAATAATAAAATAATGGAAAACAATAGTATGTTTGCTGTTAAAGTGGAGTAAACTCCCATTTCATCGCGACTGATTTGTGTAAACAAGTAAATAAGCGCTGCAAAGAAAAGGCTAATACAGCCAATCAAAATAAGAATGGGTTTATTCAGTAGGTTGATACGTTGAGTTATGCTTACTGCAACTACTCCGACAACTGTTGATATGGCTGTTGTTATCAACGTTGGAATAAATATATCTGTAGGTTGTGCAGCCCCCATTTGTGAACGATACATCATGATGCTAACCGGGATAAGAATGAGTCCCGAGGTGTTGAGAACAAGAAACATCACCATCGGATTAGTAGCAGTATCCTTTTTCGGATTTAGTTCTTGAAGTTCTTTCATGGCCTTCAACCCCATTGGAGTAGCTGCATTATCAAGCCCTAACATATTGGCGGATAAATTCATGAAGATGGATCCCATGGCAGGATGTCCTTTGGGTATCTCAGGGAAAAGACGACAAAAAACGGGACTCAACCAACGTGAAAGTGCATTAATCATACCACTGTTTTCACCTATCTTCATTATTCCCAGCCAGAGGGCAAGAATTCCAGTTAACCCCAAGGATATTTCAAAAGCAGACTTGGAGGAAGAAAAAGTTGAGTTAACGAGTTCGGTGAATATCTCCGTATCACCCATAAAAATGAGTTTGCAGAGCGCTACGATGAACGCAATTACGAAAAATGCTACCCAGATATAATTTAAAACCATGTAACGTCCTTTTGTTTCTTATAGATTAATATTTATTTTCGTTTGCAAGATTCCAGATATTGAGGAAAGTCGCTTTGGTTTTTCCTTCTACTTCCTCCTAACCTCGTGTCCTTGTAGCTCGTTGTTAATTTAAAAACCAATAATGGCTTCTGCCCAAATACGGTTCATACCCTGCAATTCCTTTCCAAATAGAGGCTGTGTCTGCAAAGTTAGCCCTATAAGCAGAGAACTGATTACTTCAGGAAAGGGCTTACACATGTCATTTGGTTGTGAAGATTGGGTATATCGGTTGCAAAATTAAAGATAACTTTCCATAACTTCTATAGATTTATCGTATTTTTGTCCATTGGCAAAAGAATTTAAATGTGTGTAAATCAAAAGATACATGATGAAAAAGAAGGGAAATAAACCAGAAGAAAGAATGCAAAACAATCCGATTTCAGCGGAAAAGGTAGCCATCATTGCGACTGAAATTCAGAAAGAATTGGAGGCGTATGTTGATCCAATAAAGAAAGAGTATCTTCCCCGTTTTTTCAAGACTGGAAAGGGCCAGTATGGAGAAGGTGATAAATTTTTAGGAGTTGTGGTTCCAAATACTCGTCTGGTGGCAAAGCGTCATAAAGAAGAAACTTTCGAAGTGATGGCAACACTTTTGCAAAGTGAGTGGCACGAATGTCGCCTTTGTGCCTTGCTGATGCTAGTGGAACGTTTTAAGAAAGCTGACGAGATGGAAAAGAAGGCCATTTATGATTTTTACCTTACGCAAACAGCCCGTATCAATAATTGGGATTTGGTAGACTTGTCTGCCCCCAGCAT
Organism: uncultured Bacteroides sp.; assembly: GCA_945607605.1. GTDB lineage: Bacteria > Bacteroidota > Bacteroidia > Bacteroidales > Bacteroidaceae > Bacteroides. Next base: position 36,470 of record CALYZE010000019.1, on the reverse strand, counting down.
CGTTGGGGAATATCTGAAGGACAAATCTCGCGAAGATCTCTACCGTCTAGCAAAAAGCCCACTGCTTTGGGAACAACGTATTTCAGTGGTTTCTACTTATACACTGATTAAAAACGCTGATTTTATCGATATCATTCGACTTTCAGAATATTTCTTGCAAAAATCTATGCACCCAAATACGCCTCATCTCGTAGATGCTGTGCATACTTCTGCACGTACTTCACAACCCCTTCACGACTTAATGCAGAAAGCCATAGGATGGATGTTGCGAGAAATGGGGAAGCGAGACAAAGACCTACTTGTACAGTTTCTTGAGAAATATTGCAAGATAATGCCTCGTACGATGTTGCGCTATGCGATTGAGAAATTTCCGGAGGAGGAACGTCAAGAATTCATGAAGCGATGATTCTGAAACGGAGCTATTTTTCTTTCTTTCCCGGTTTTCTTCTTGTTTTCTCTCTGCCTGTAGTGTGAAGAAAAACAGAAAATAAATAAGAGGAAGATGGGTAGAGGATAGACATCAGGCACGAATTGTCTATTTTTCGGTTAAGCAAATAATTGTTATAGTTTGAGTTATGGTGCAAGATTATGTACTATCTTTGCCCGCATAAGAAGAAACTGACAAATAAATGGAAGAAGATTTTGACATACGCAATCAGCAGCTAACTAATAAAGAACGTGATTTTGAGAACGCTCTTCGTCCATTGAACTTTGAAGATTTCAATGGACAGGATAAAGTGGTTGATAATTTGCGCATATTCGTGAAAGCAGCTCGTTTGAGAGGAGAAGCGCTGGATCATGTCTTGCTTCACGGTCCTCCGGGATTGGGAAAGACAACGCTTTCCAATATTATAGCCAATGAACTGGGAGTGGGATTTAAGATTACCTCCGGGCCAGTACTCGATAAACCGGGAGATCTTGCCGGGGTACTAACCAGTCTGGAATCGAATGATGTTTTATTCATAGACGAAATCCATCGATTGTCTCCGATAGTGGAAGAGTACCTATACTCTGCCATGGAAGATTATCGCATTGATATCATGATCGATAAAGGTCCATCTGCGCGAAGCATACAGATCGATTTGAATCCTTTCACATTGGTCGGTGCCACTACCCGTAGCGGTCTTCTGACAGCTCCGTTACGTGCTCGTTTCGGCATTAACCTGCATTTGGAATATTATGACGACGACGTATTGAGTGGCATCATCCGCCGTTCAGCAAGAATTCTGGATGTACCTTGTTCTACCAAGGCAGCAGCGGAGATAGCAGGGCGTAGTCGCGGTACCCCGCGTATTGCAAATGCTTTGTTGCGTCGTGTACGAGATTTTGCTCAAGTAAAGGGCTCGGGAAGTATCGATACGGAAATTGCACAATTTGCTCTTGAGGCTCTCAACATTGATAAATATGGACTGGACGAAGTAGACAACAAGATACTTTGCACCATTATCGACAAGTTCAAAGGGGGACCTGTAGGCTTGACTACCATTGCTACGGCTTTGGGAGAAGATGCAGGTACAATAGAGGAAGTTTATGAGCCGTTCCTGATAAAAGAAGGTTTCTTGAAACGTACCCCTCGTGGACGTGAAGTGACAGAACTAGCCTATAAACATTTGGGAAGAAGCTTATACAATAGTCAACACACGTTGTTTGGTAGCGAATAAGGGTTTCGAATAGCAGAAGACACAGCTGTTTTCATTTAAAATATAAGTAGAATCAGAATGCTGTTTTATTGACAGAAAGAATGAGTAACTTAAAATCATTAGCAAAAGATACGGCCATTTATGGGTTGAGCAGTATCGTAGGGCGTTTCCTTAATTATCTGCTGGTACCTGTATATACTATGTCACTATCTGCACAGTCGGGTGGTTATGGCGTTGTGACGAATATCTATGCATGGGTGGCCTTGCTGCTGGTGTTGTTGACGTGCGGCATGGAAACAGGTTTTTTCCGTTTTGCCAACAAAGGAGACGACGATCCGATGCGGGTCTATTCTACCACGCTTCTCAGTATCAGCATTGGTTCACTTACCTTTCTTGCGTTGGGATTGTTATTCCTTCAGCCCATTGCCAATTGGCTGGAGTATGACGAACATCCTTGGTATGTGGGCATGATGATGATTGTAGTGGCGATGGACGCCATTCAGAGCATTCCTTTTGCCTACCTACGTTACAAGAAACGGCCTATCAAGTTTGCCGCACTCAAACTGCTGTTTATCTTCTTAAACATTGCTTTGAATTTGATTTATTATGTTTGGATGAAAGGCGATGATGTAGCCTATGCTTTCCTTTTCAACTTGGTATGTACTTCTACCATCATGCTTTGCATGATCCCCGAACTGCGAGGTTTTGCGTATGTATTGGATCGAAGATTGCTGAAGCGTATGCTCGCTTATTGTCTGCCCTTGTTGGTGCTAGGCATTGCAGGGATTCTGAATCAAGTTGTCGACAAGATTATATTCCCCTTTGTCTATCCTGACGAGGCTGAAGCTACCATGCAACTTGGCATTTACGGGGCGGCTAGTAAGATTGCAATGGTCATGGCAATGCTTACGCAAGCTTTCCGTTACGCCTATGAGCCTTTTGTTTTCGGGAAAAGCCGCGATAAAGACAACAAACAGATGTACGCACAAGCCATGAAGTTCTTTATCATCTTTACGTTGTTGGCATTCCTTGCAGTGATGTTCTACATGGATATTCTGCGATATGTTATCGGGCGTGACTATTGGCCCGGCTTGCGAGTCGTACCTATTGTGATGGCGGCAGAAATCTTTATGGGTATTTATTTTAATCTTTCCTTCTGGTACAAACTGATTGATGAAACCCGTTGGGGAGCCTATTTTTCATTGATAGGTTGTACTGTATTGATACTAATGAATGTACTCCTGATTCCTAAATTCAGTTACATGGCTTGTGCATGGGCCGGTTTTTGCGGATATGGGGTTGCCATGCTACTCTCTTATTTTGTAGGGCAGAAGAAATATCCTATTCAATATGATTTGAAAGCAATCGGCAGTTATGTACTGCTGGCAGCCGTACTTTATATGGCAGCCGAATTTGTGCCGATAGAGAATGTTTACTTGCGTTTGACATATCGTACACTGTTGCTGTTCCTCTTTATCGCCTATATCGTGAAGCGTGACATGCCCCTTAAGCAGATACCTATTATCAACAAGCTGATAAAGTAAAAATAAGTTTCCAATCCTATATGGTAAATCATTAAATCGTAAATAATATGGATGCTAATAACCGAAACACATTCGCTATCAAGAACTTTCTAAAAGAATATCTTGATTTACGTAAAGACAAGGACAACGAACTTGCCACGGTAGATTCCATTCGTAAAGGAGTTGAATTCAAAGGGGCCAACCTGTGGATTCTCATATTTGCTATATTTATGGCATCGTTGGGATTAAATGTCAACTCAACTGCCGTGATTATCGGTGCCATGCTTATTTCTCCTTTGATGGGACCTATTATGGGGGTAGGACTTTCAGTAGGATTGAATGATTTCGAACTGATGAAACGTTCACTGAAAAGCTTCCTAATCACGACTCTTTTCAGTGTAACTACGGCAACCATTTTCTTTCTTGTAAGTCCGGTTGCTGAAGGACAGTCTGAATTGCTGGCACGTACTTCACCCACCATTTATGACGTATTTATTGCTTTGATGGGCGGTTTGGCAGGTGTTACTGCGCTTTCCACGAAGGAGAAAGGCAATGTAATTCCCGGTGTTGCCATTGCTACGGCTCTGATGCCGCCGCTTTGTACGGCAGGTTATGGTCTGGCTACGGGCAATCTGATTTATTTCCTGGGTGCATTCTATCTTTATTTTATCAACTCGGTATTTATCAGTCTGGCTACCTTTGTCGGTGTGCGTGTGATGCACTTTCAGCGCAAAGAGTTTGTTGATAAGAACCGAGAAAAGAAGGTACGTAAATACATTATTCTGATAGCCGTTATTACCATGTGTCCTGCTGTGTATCTGACGGTCGACATCATTCAGAATACCATCTTCGAAGGTGCTGCCAATCGCTTTGTGAACGAACAACTTTCTTTTGAAAATACACAAGTGCTTGATAAGAAGGTTCAACATGAGGGCAAAGAACATGAAATACGTGTCGTATTGATAGGGCAGGAAGTGCCTGAGGCTTCTATTGCCATTGCTCGTGGCAAATTGAAAGATTATAAACTACACAACACCAAACTGGTTGTTCTCCAAGGTATGAACAATGAAGCGGTGGATATATCCTCCATCCGTGCCATGGTCATGGAAGATTTCTATAAGAACAGCGAGCAACGTTTGGTTGAGCAGAAGCAAAAGATATCAGAACTGCAAAGCAGTCTGGAAAAGTATAAATCTTTCGATGAATTGGGCAAAGCCATCATACCGGAGTTGAAAGTATTGTACCCGTCGGTGCAAACTCTTTCCATCTCACATGCCATCAAACGGACTGTAGATTCGGTGCGAGTAGATACCGTTACCCTTGCCGTGCTGAAGTTTGGTAAGCATCCTAATGAGAATGAAAAAAAGAAGATTACCGAATGGCTTAAAGCACGTACAGGTGCCAAAAAGTTGAGACTGATTACTGAATAAAAGAACAAGTCGGAATGAAACTGAAACTTACGATGATAGCAGTCTGCTGCCTACTTGCACTGACAGGGCGGGCAGATGAAGGAATGTGGATGTTGGGCAACTTGAATAAACAGACTCGGGCTACTCTGAAAGAGATGGGTTTGCAGATGCCTGCAAGTAAACTGTATAATCCCAAACGTCCTTCTCTAAAAGATGCTGTGGTTAGTTTCGGTGGTTTCTGTTCCGGAGTTGTGGTATCGGAAGACGGATTGGTATTTACCAATCATCATTGCGGTTTCAGTAGTATACAGCAACATTCTACTGTAGAACATGACTACTTGAAAGAAGGCTTCGTTGCCCATAACCAAAGTGAAGAATTACCCAATCCGGAGCTTTATGTACGCTTTCTATTACGACAGGAGGATGTGACTAAAAGGGTGCTGAATATCGTAAAGCCTGGAATGAATGAATCGGAACGCTCCAATGCCGTAGATTCGGTGATGATAGTCATCGGTGAGGAAGTTTCCCGTAAAGATTCCACTTTGGTAGGTATAGTGGATGCTTACTATGGTGGCAATGAATTCTGGCTCTCTGTTTATCGTGATTACAATGATGTCCGTCTGGTTTTTGCCCCGCCCTCTTCTGTAGGAAAATTCGGCTGGGATACCGATAACTGGGAGTGGCCGCGACATACAGGCGACTTCAGTGTTTTCCGTATTTATGCTGACCAAGAGAACCGTCCCGCCGATTATTCTCCTGATAATGTACCCTATCATCCCGAATATGTAGTACCCCTGTCACTTGATGGCTATCACGAAGGCTCTTTTTGCATGACTTTGGGCTATCCGGGCAGTACGGAACGTTACCTTTCTTCGTATGGCATTGAGGAAATGATGAACAACTCCAACCAGGCGCAAATAGATGTACGTGGGGTAAAACAGGCTATCTGGAAGCACGAGATGGACAGTAGGGATAGTATTCGCATCAAATATGCCTCTAAATACGATGAAAGCTCCAATTATTGGAAGAATAGTATCGGTGTGAACCAAGCGGTGCGTAAGCTCCATGTATTGGATAAGAAGCGTGCTATGGAGCAGGAGCTTCGTCGTTGGATTCAACAGACACCCCGAGAGCGCGAACAACTGTTGCATCTCTTTTCCGATTTGGAACTGAATTACAAAAGTCGTCGTGAGGAAAATCATGCACAAGCCTACTTTATTGAATCCTTCCTGAATGGACCCGAATTAATCCAATTATCCTTATCCATCTTAAATTTTGATTTTGAAGGAGAGGAAAAAACGGTTGTTGCTAATCTAAAAGCCATTATAGAGAAGTATGCCAATCTCGATTTGGACATGGATAAAGAGGTTTTTACTGCTTTATTAAAAACCTATCGCTCCAAGGTGGATACCTCGTATCTTCCGGAACTTTATCAGACCATAGATACCTTGTACAATGGAAATGAACGTGCATACGTAGATAATCTTTACACCCGTTCGGACTTGACTACTCCTCGTGGGTTGAAGCGTTTCTTAGAGCAGGACAGTACCTATCATATTTATGAGGATCCCGCCATTGCTTTGGGCATTGATCTGATTACGAAACTGTTTGAGATGAACATTCAAATGCAGGAAGCCTCTGCTGAGATTAGTCGTAATGAGCGTTTACTGAATGCTGCCGTACGACGGATGTATGATTCTCGTAATTTTTATCCGGATGCTAATTCTACCATGCGCCTTAGTTTAGGTACGGTGGGCGGATATACTCCGTTTGATGGGGCAGACTATAATTATTATACAACTACGAAAGGTATCTTGGAGAAGGTAAAGACCCATGCCGGAGATGTTGACTTTGCAGTACAGCCCGAGTTATTGTCTCTTTTCTCTTCCGGTGATTTTGGCAGATATGCCGATGAAAAGGGAAAGATGAACGTTTGCTTCATCTCAAACAACGACATTACAGGTGGCAATTCAGGCAGTGCCATGTTCAATGACAAGGGAGAACTTCTGGGATTGGCCTTCGATGGTAACTGGGAAGCGATGAGCAGTGACATACTTTATGAACCAAACATGCAGCGCACCATTGGAGTAGATGTACGCTACATGTTGTTTATGATCGAGAAATACGGTAAGGCGGGAAGCCTAATCAAGGAACTGAAAATAGCTCGTTAGGAGGCTTTATGCAATTCCCCGGATGCGGTCGTCGAATGCCGAGAGTGCCGCTTTCGCTCCTTCGCCCATTGCAATGACAATCTGCTTGTAGGGAACGTTTGAAACGTCTCCTGCGGCATATACTCCCGGAAGGGTGGTACGACAGAAAGCATCTATCTTGATTTCACCTATCGGAGTCATATCCAGTAAGTCGCGGAAAGGAGCCGTGTTGGCTGCCAAACCAATCTGCACAAAGATGCCATCCAGTGTATGATCGCGTTCCTCGCCGGTAAGACGATCTTTTACACGGATCGCTGTCACCTTCTCTCCGTTGCCTACCACCCGGGTGGTCTGTGAAGAGACGAAGATTTCTACATTTGGCAAACTTTGAGCTTTCTCTTGTAATACCAAATCTGCTTTCAGAGTGTCGGCAAATTCAAAGACAGTAACCTTTTTGCAAATACCTGCGAGGTCGATGGCAGCTTCTATACCGGAGTTTCCACCGCCGACAACTGCAACTTCCTTGCCTTGGTAAAACGGTCCGTCACAATGTGGACAGAAGGCTACTCCACGTCCGATGTATTCGGTTTCACCCTCTACATTCAGTTTGCGCCAACTGGCACCCGTGGCAATGATGACTGAGGGAGCGGTAAACGTTTCTCCGCCGCCGGCAAAAACCTTCTTCTCCTTATTTTGAAAATCTACCTTTTCCATTTTTCGGTTTTCAAAAATCTCTATTGGATAATGACCTATATGACTTCTGAGGGCATCAGCCAATTCCGAACCGGTTGTTTGCGGTACAGAAATAAGGTTTTCAATGCCTACGGTTTCCTTTACCTGTCCTCCTATCTTTTCGGCAATGATGGCCACACGCAACCCTTTGCGAGCAGAATAAATAGCTGCTGAGGCTCCGGCAGGGCCTCCGCCGAGAACCAATGTATCAAAACTTCTTTCAATGGGGGTTGCATCCGCTTGCGGCTGACTTCCAAAGGTGTCTTCCAACTTTTGCAGAAGTTCGCCTAAAGAACCGCGTCCTACATGCAACAGTTCTCCGTTGGCATAGACAGACGGTACACCTTGTATTTTCAATGCGTTCACTTCTTCCTGATAAAGGTCGCCGTCTGTGATATCGTGCACAATCTCCGGATTGAGAAGTGTGAGGATATTCAGAGATTGTACCACGTCCGGACAATTGGTACAGGTCAGTGATACGTAAGTCTGCAAATGAATGGGTCCTTGCAAAGATTTTATGCGACGGCTAATTCCTTCGTCGGGCAAGTTTTTGCCCTTTCCATCGGCATTTAGTACCGCAAGGAGCAGGGAGGTAAACTCATGGCCGCCAGGAATTGCACGAAACTTTATTCCGGTTTCTTTGCCTTCCTTTAGGAGAGTAAACTCGAGCTTCGCCTCACCGGTTTCAATCAATTGACAGGATAACTTGTCAGAACAGCTTGCCACATCCTTAAGGAATTCGACAAGTTCCTGAGCCTGCTCATGTTTGGGATCATAGGTGATGTGGAAGCTATAGTGGGATTCCAATTGCTGGAATACACTCCGTACTTGGTCTAATATACTTGTTTCTAACATATGAATGGGGCTTTAGAGCATTAAATTAGGCTTTGCAATCTCTTTGTATAGAAGTGCGTTGCCGTTCTCTTGGAAGAAAATGTTTGTTTCCTTGGAGAGAACTGATTGTTTCTTTAGGGAGGAACTCCCGGTTCCAATAGATGAAACGAGTCGTTTCATTTATTGAAACAGATTGTTTCATCTATTGAAATACTCATTTCCGTTTATTGAAAACGGGAGTTCGCTACTGTGATTTAAATCTTACCTACAAGATCTATGCTTGGCTTCAAGGTTTCACCTCCCTTTTTCCATTTGGCAGGGCAAACTTCGTTGGGATGGCTTGCTACAAACAAGGCAGCTTCTACCTTACGCAGCAGTTCATCTGCATTACGTCCGATGTTGTTGTCTTGGATTTCGGCAACCTTAATTTTACCTTCAGGGTTTACGAGGAATGTACCACGGTAAGCCATACCTTCTTCTTCAATCATCACACCGAATGAGCGACTCAATACACCGGTAGGGTCTGCCAACATCGGGTATTTGATTTTGCGGATACTCTCGGAAGCATCATGCCATGCCTTGTGTACGAAGTGTGAGTCTGTACTTACAGAATATACTTCTACACCCATTGCCTGGAACTGCTCATATTTTTCAGCTACATCTACCAGTTCGGTAGGACATACAAAGGTGAAGTCTGCCGGATAGAAGAAGAAAATAGCCCATTTGCCTTTTACATCTTCGCTTGATACGGTTTTGAATTTTCCGTTTTGAAAAGCCTGAACCTTGAATTCAGGGAGTTGGGAATTGATAATCGGTTCCATAATTTTTCCTTTTTAATAGGTTTAGTTTTTTGTTTTACCAATGCAAAGATTATGCAGACAGAATGCAGAAGCAAGTTTGCTTGATGATGCTGAGGTACTGCCAACCTTCGCTTTTTCTGTTTGCAAAAATAGAGCATTTTTCCCCGATGGAACAAAAAATCCGATTGAAAGGTTTTATGGAGCGATAGATAAAATCTATCAGTTCGACTATTTATCCGTTCCTATCCATGTCCATTTGTGCCAGATGTATTCTAACGGGCCTTGTTTATGTCCGGACAACCACCATTGGCAGAACTTCACTTGCAGCAGGAATGTGAAGAGTCCAATCAACAGGCTAATCGTATATCCGCAATAAGGAGCAAGATAAAGGCCTATCGGGAAATAGATGATTGCTCCTAGTATGGATTGGGTGATGTAGTTTGTGAGGCTCATCTTGCCATAGAAGCGCAGGCTTCCAATAGCGTTACTGAATTTCTTGCTCTGGTAGAGGAGTATGAAAGAGGCTACCAAAACCAATGTGAAGGCCAACTTCTGCCACATATCGAATACGGTCCCTACCGATTGCTGCACGACGGCAGTGCCCTGCATGATAAGCTCCTTCAACGTATATAAGGGAGCAAACGTGATGGCGGAGACAATCAGTGTTTTGATCCAGAAGCGGAGATTTCTTTCTGAAGAAGTAAAAAGCTCTTTTCGGCCGATGTAGAAGCCCAATAGAAACAACCCTGCCGTCTGGAAAAAGCGGCCGGCATTTACTGCCCATAGCAGGCTGGCTTTTTGTCCTAATGTGATGTTACCTAAGATGAAATCCCAGAAATTTCCGGCTTTTGTGTATTCCGCTACTTCCGCATACATTTCACCTACTTTAAGGTCGGGCAACTGATGGGCGGGATTTACCAGGTTAGCGATGTAGTGATACCATTCAATAGGTTGTAATAGGCAAATGACGGCGGTTATAAGAATGGCTTTATCGCTCCAGTTGCGTGTAACGAACAATACGAGTCCGATGACGGCAAACAGTAGCAAAACGTCTCCTGCAGGGAAGAAAGCAGCATTCAGTGTGGCAAAACCTACCAATAATACCAATCGCCACAGAAAACGATAGCCGAAATCCTTGTCTTGCTTCTTTTGGTTGTTGGTTTGAATATAGAAGGTGAATCCGAATAAAAGGGCGAAAATGGCGTAGGCTTTTCCAGCGAAGAGGGTAAAAATGCTGTTGAGTATCCCTTGATCTATGGTATTCAGCCAACCCGGCGAATCGGTCGGATAGACCGGAAAAATGAAATGCTCCAGGTTATGAACTAGGATAATAGCCATTACAGCAAAGCCCCGTAAGGCGTCTACAACCTCTATACGAGGATTCTTGTGGAGAGTTTGGGTCATTCTTATATCAGTGTTTGGTTATACCATAATTTGGGTTGCCTTCAGTGAAAGCATTTCCTTGGGTACGGAAAGCTTTATTTCTTTGGTTAGCGCTTCCAGCAGTGTATAGCGTATGAAGTTCTTGTTGGTCAGCAGCACAACCTGGCGAGTGGGGCAGGGAATGGCGAAGGAACGTACCAACTCTTTCTGGACATCGCCTAGTTGAAGAACGGCCAATTCGGGGATGAAAGTGATCCCTTTACCGCTTTCTACCATGCGCATGAAGGTTTCCATACTTCCCAAATGATAGGCTAACTGACTGGCACGTGCCCTTTTCAGCTGACAGAAGCGTACCAATTGGTCGCGGAAGCAGTGTCCTTCATCCAACAGCCAAAGCTGCTCATGAGTCAAATCAGAGGTGCGAATCACTTGTTTCTCAGAAAGGGCGTCTTCGCGGGCAATGTAGGCGAAGAACTGCTCGTAAAACAAGGTCGTTTGTATAAACTCTTCCATGCCTGCGAGGCTTGCTACGATACCGGCATCTATTTCTCCCTTTTGCAAAGCTTTCTGGATATCGTTTGTTTTCATCTCAATGACCCGAATGTCTAGTTGTGAGTACTTCTTCATCAACTGCGGGAAAAAGCGTGGCAAGAGATACGGAGCAATAGTGGGAAGAATGCCCAGTTTAAAGGAACCCGATATAGAACGTTTCTCTTCTTCTATAATATCTTTTATACGATTGGCCTGAACCAACACATTTTGGGCTTGTTCTATGATGTGAATGCCGATAGGAGTAGGGCAGACGGGTTGTTGGCTGCGGTCAAATATCTTAGTGTCCAACTCTTCTTCCAGCTTTTGTATCATGGCGCTTAAGGTGGGTTGGGTTACGCGACAATATTCAGCTGCTTTGGCAAAATGGCGAAACTGATTGACAGCGAGGATATATTCCAATTGTTGTAAGGTCATGGTAGCTAATGATTTTGAATGTTATGTATCGAATCTGTCTATGCAAAGATAGAAATTATCTGTTTGACAACTGTGGGTTTCTCCCTTATCTTTGCCATAAAGAAACGAAAGAATTTAGAATATAAACTTTTTAAAATAGTAGAATTATGAAAACTTTAGATTACTTACATTTGAATGAGGCAAAAGTGACCCATGTAGTATCAGCATTAAATCAATTATTGGCAGACTTCCAAGTACATTATACCAATCTCCGTGGTTTCCATTGGGACATCAAGGGACATGGCTTCTTTGTCTTGCATAGCAAGTTTGAAGATTTATATAACGATGTTGCTGAAAAGGTAGATGAAATAGCAGAGCGTATCTTGATGTTGGGTAGCGCACCCGAAAACAAGTTCAGCGAGTACTTGAAGGTAGCCAAAGTAAAGGAAATATCCGGTATTTCTTGTGGTAGCGAGGCTGTTGATCATATCCTCGAGACGTATAACTACCTCATCGATGCAGAAAGAAAACTGATTGAATTGGCTAATGAAGCCCATGACGATGTCACGGCCGACCTGATGACCGGTTATCTGAAAGAACAGGAAAAGATGGTATGGATGTTGGTGGCTTTCAGCACAAAGAGTTGCGTGAAATAACGAAGGGATAGATTAATAAACCAGTAGGGTGATAAAGCGATGGACCATCGCTTTATCACCCTACTAATTTATTGGTTTCTATTTATTTCTTTTTCGGTGTCCGTCTTGCCCAGCCTTCTTCGCTGAAATCAGGCTCTGCGTCTTTAGGACCGTTATCGTTGCCTTGGAAAAACTGTCTCCAGTCATCTTTCTTGCCACGAGCTTGGGTATAGCCACGTTCCTCACGGCTTGATTTACTCTTATTCTTGTCGGCAGGAGCGGTTTCAGGTCTTTTGCTTCGTTTGCTGCTTGCATCGCCTGTTTTTTCGTCCTTATAACTGCGTTTCTTAGCGCCAAACTCCTTCTTGCCGTAACTGCTGCTCTCTTCTTTGCGATTGCCTCTTGAGGATTCTTTGCTCTCTTCACCGGCTATCTCAACAGAAACCTTACGTCCGTTCCAATTGGCACGGTTCAAGGATTTCACAACGTTCTGGGCTTCTTTCTCTTCTACTTCAAAGAAAGAGAATTTCGGCATCAAGTCGATACGACCCAGTTCGATGCGGTTACGGGTGTTTTTATTCAGCAAGCCGATGAGTTCGCTGGGGAAGAAATTATCCATTTTGCCCAAGTTGATGAAAAGGCGAGTATAGCCTGGCTGTGCCTGGCGTCCTCCATCTCTCCCGTCTCTTCGATCTCTGCGTTCTCCATCTCTTCCGGCACGCTCGCTGCCACTGGCTATTTCAATTTCTTCGCGGTTGCGATAGTATTCCAAGAAACGGTTGAACTCGTGTGAAACCATGCGTTTAATCAGGTCTTCCTTGCTCAACCAGTCCAGTTTACGATAGATATCGGGCATGAAGTCACCAATTTCATCTTCGTTGACCTTCACCTTTTCAAGTTCATCTATCACCTTCAATAATTGCTTTTCGCAGATTTGTTTGCCGGTAGGTATTTCTCCTGCAATGAACTTCTTACCGATGATGCGTTCGATCTCACGTAATTTTCCTCTTTCGCGCAAGTTGAGAATGGCGATGGAAGTTCCTGTCTTTCCGGCACGTCCGGTACGTCCGCTTCGGTGGGTGTAGCTTTCAGTATCATCAGGTAAACCGTAGTTGATGACGTGCGTAAGGTCATCCACGTCCAGACCACGTGCAGCAACGTCGGTGGCAACCAACAACTGGAGGTTACGGATGCGGAACTTTTGCATAACGGCATCGCGCTGTGCTTGGCTTAATTCACCGTGTAGGGAATCAGCATTGTAGCCTTCCTGCATCAGCTTATCAGCAATTTCCTGTGTTTCTTTACGAGTACGACAGAAGATGATGCCGTATACCTGCGGATAATAATCCACAATACGCTTCAAAGCGGCATATTTATCTTTGGCTTGTACGCAGTAGGACACATGCTTTACATTGTTGGTACTTTCATTCTTACGTCCGATGGTAATTTCTTTGGCATCACGCAAGTATTTCTTGGAGATGCGTGCGATCTCCGGACTCATGGTGGCAGAGAACAACAACGTATTACGTTCTTGCGGTACGTCGGCAAGGATGGCGTTGATGCTGTCGGTAAATCCCATGTTGAGCATTTCGTCAGCTTCGTCCATTACCACATTCTGAATGGTTGAGAGAGACACGGTCTTGCGCTCCATCAGGTCGAGCAATCGTCCCGGAGTAGCTACAATTAAATGTACTCCTCTTTTGAGAGCACGAATTTGGCTGTCGATGGATGAACCACCATATACGGGCAATACCCGCAAGCCATCAATGTATTTGGAATAATCGTTCAAGTCGCCCGCTATCTGCAAACAAAGTTCGCGTGTGGGGCAGAGGATAAGAGATTGGGGAATTCTATGGTTGACGTTAATCTTCTGTATAAGCGGCAGACCGAACGCTGCGGTCTTTCCTGTTCCTGTTTGTGCCAGTGCTACTACATCATTATTTTCTCCTAAAAGGTAGGGGATTACTTCCTCTTGTACCGGCATGGGTTGTGCGTAACCCATTTCTTCAATGGCACGGCGTATCTCCGCCGACACACCGAGCTCTTCAAATGTCTTCATCAAATCTTTTGTATATCTTTTTATTTCGGGCGCAAAGATAGTATAAATGATTAATATATAATGCTTAATGAGAAATTATTTATGATTTGCAGCACATTATTTTTGATAACACAACTCATTCATCACTAAGCAAAATGCTTTGGAGTCTTTTTAGTTTCTCTTTACTCAATCCGATGCCTTTTTGCAAATAGGTGGCTACATCTCCATATTTCTGTTCAGCTTCTTCTTTGGCAGCATTCAGGAAATCTTCTCTTGCCGAAAAAATGGTAGTAATGGCTTCTTGTGAGCGTGGTGGAAGCTGATAGGCGTATTTGGATACAGCCGGAATATTGAAGTAATCATTGCTGAGGCGATAATCTTCCATGATAATGTCTCCGTTTACGCCCATAGCAGAAAGTATCAAAGCAGATATGATGCCTGTACGTCCTTTGCCTGAAGAACAGTGAATGACAATGGGGTAATGGTTTTTATCCAGCAATACATCAAAAATTTGACGATATTCTTTGGTATACTTGTCAATGAGGTCGCGATTCATTTGTTCTACCATCCGATAGACTGTATCACTTTTAATCTTTTGCTCCTGAACGCCTTTCAGAAGCTCTTCCATATCACCCGTAGCGATGGGAATATGAATGACTTTAAACTCTGACTGCAGAGGATTTTGTTTTTGGACTTCGGAGTTGGCACGCAGATCTATAATCGTCTTTATACCGAGGTTTTTCAGTTCTGTGCGTGAACAAGTAGCCAAGCTATCTATGGCTCCCGAGCGGTAGAGCATACCCCAGCGCATCTTCTTCTTAGTCGTATAGGAGGAATAGCCTCCCAGGTCACGGAAGTTCTGAACGCCCGGTATGTTGACATTACGTGTTGCCACCTTTATCCGGTATTTATTACCGAAAACAAGGCTGTAATAGTATCTTTGAAAAGGATCAGTAGTGATAACGGTCATCCTCAAATCGGAAATGTTGGCCATTGCTACCGGCACATCTTCCGGGATATAGTCAGGATTGGTAGAGGCATACACCTTTACGTTTCCTTTCATAAGTGGAGTTATTTCCCATTTGACAATAGAATTTCCTACATTGTTCTCTTCGCAAACAACAGAAATATGGGGAGCAGTGCCACTGCAAGAAGGAAGTAATACCACCAAGGTTAGTAAGTTCAACAGATTCTTGTACATAGTGCGTAAACTCTCAATAGTCGTTGGCAGCAAATATATGACTTTTCGGAACAGAGATTACTTACGAGGCAAAGGTTTTATATTTCTTTTTCTAACATTAATTTTTCTGCAAACTCTTTTGATACAGAGTTATTGAAACTTTTGCATACTTCCGCGGCAAAATCCATCCCATATTGGACGAGTTTGTCCCACGTACTTTCATCCATTTGATTCAAGTCGTCGTAGCGGATGTTGTGTTTCAGCAAACCGTAGATGATGCCGGCATTGAAGTTATCGCCCGCACCGATGGTGCTCACTGCTTCCAAAGGAGGAACAGTATATTCTTTGGAAATAGTGTGAGTACGTAATGCAATTTGTCCCGAACCTGCCGTACAAAGGAAATTGGGGCAATAGAACTTTACTTTGTCCTTGTATATCTTATCAGCCTCGAGCAGATTGTACATGTAGAAGAAATCTGCTTGTGAACCTCGAACGATTTGGGCATATTCCAGATTCTCAATGATGGTAGGAGCCAATTTGAGGGCTTCTTCCTTATGTGTAGATCGGAAGTTGGGATCGTAATAAACGATGGCTTTCTTTTCACGTGCCTGGTCGAGAAGTTCTATAACTTTATCACGAAGGAGGGGATTGAGTGCGTAGTAGGAACCAATCACCACGATGTCATCTTCTTGCAACTTCGGATAGATAACATCCAGACGTTGCTTGGGATAATCTTTGTAGAAGATATATTCCGCATCGCTTTGGTTGTTTAGGAAAGCCAATGATACGGGTGATTTCCCGTCAGGGAATACATTGACATGATCGGTAGATAGGTGATTATCTCGCATGAATTGCAGAATGATGTTACCTACACGGTCATTACCCGTTTCGCTGATGAAGTCGATAGGAACACCTGCCCGTCTCAATGAAACGATGCCGTTGAATACGGAACCTCCGGGAACGGCAATGGTAGGTTGGTTATCACGGAAGATAATATCTAAGATCGTTTCTCCGATACCGATTACTTTTCGCATAACGATCTTGATTTTTCTCCGAGGTAACCGCCGTGGTGACGTTTTGAATAATCTTCAATTGTAAAACCGGTTTCCTTCATGGTCTGTACCACTAATATATCGCCAATAACAGTCATTGCAGTCGTTGAGGTGGTGGGAGTCATGCCGAGGGCACAAACCTCCTTAGGGTGTCCGGTGCTGAGGCATACATTGGATTCGTGTGCCAGCGGACTATCTGCATTTCCGGTAATCACAATGAACTTTAAATCCGGGTTCAAGTTATGAGCCAAACGGGTTAGTTCCACTATTTCACGAGTTTTGCCGGAATTGGAGATAAGCAACAGCAAGTCGTCTTCTTGCAAGATGCCTAAGTCGCCATGTTGTGCCTCACTGGGATGTAGAAAAACGGAAGGAATGCCTGTCGAACAAAAAGTGGTAGCGATGTTCATAGCTATTTGTCCCGCTTTACCCATGCCGGAAGTTACCAATTTCCCTTTTTTACGGTACACTTGTTCTACGATAAGTTTTACAGCTCTTTCGTAAGCGTCCGTTACAGGGATGTTCAGTACGGCTTGTGCTTCTTTCTGCAAAAGCTCTTGAATGGATACAATCATTATGCTTGATTTTTGTTAGTAGTTAGGTTATAGCCTACAAATATCTGTAATTTTCCATAAATGGCAATAGGTTTTATTGTATTTTTGCGGGCACAAATAGTTTGAAACGTCAGAATGAAGAATTTAAAAGAGAAAATGCCATCGGCTCTCAACCAATATACCCTGCCCAACGGATTGCGTATTATTCATGAACCATTACTTACCAAAGTAGCTTATTGCGGCTTTGCCGTAGATGCCGGTACTCGTGATGAACTTGAATATGAACAAGGTATGGCGCACTTTGTAGAACACCTAATCTTTAAGGGTACCAAGAAGCGCAAAGCATGGCACATCCTAAATCGTATGGAAAATGTGGGAGGTGACCTGAATGCTTATACTAATAAAGAAGAGACGGTGGTCTACTCTGCTTTCTTGGCTGAACACTTTGGTCGTGCTTTTGAACTGTTGACAGATATTGTCTTTCATTCCACTTTTCCGCAACGTGAAATAGAGAAGGAAACAGCAGTAATCATTGATGAAATTCAGTCTTATAAAGACAATCCTTCCGAACTTATTTTCGATGATTTCGAGGACTTGATCTTCCGGGGACATCCACTGGGACGAAATATCCTCGGCAATCCGGAACAGTTGAAAATCTTCCGTAGCGAAGATGCAACTTCGTTTACTTCCCGCTTTTACCATCCCGGTAATATGGTCTTTTTTGTATCAGGCAACGTAAATTTCAAGCAAGTGGTGCGTTGGGCGGAGAAGTTATTACTTGATATTCCAATGATTGAGGTGAGTAATCGTCGTACTCCTCCTCCGCTTTATATGCCTGAACATCTGATCGTGCATAAAGATACCCATCAAGCACATGTGATGATTGGTAGCCGAGGGTATAATGCTTACGATGATAAACGAACAGCACTCTATCTGCTGAATAATATCCTAGGAGGTCCTGGCATGAACAGTCGCTTGAATGTGTCTCTTCGTGAACGCCGCGGACTAGTCTATAATGTAGAATCCAACCTTACTTCCTATACCGATACGGGCACGTTCTGCATTTACTTTGGGTGTGACCCCGAAGATTTGGATTACTGTATGCGTCTGGTATATAAAGAACTGAAGCATTTGCGTGATGTCAAGATGACTTCTTCACAACTTGCTGCCGCTCAGAAACAACTGATTGGGCAAATCGGAGTTGCTTCGGACAATAATGAGAACAATGCTTTGGGTATGGGGAAGGTCTTCCTTCATTATCACAAATATGAAACTTCCGAAGCTGTGTTCCGTCGCATAGAACAGCTCACTCCGGAGATTCTTTTGGAAGTAGCGAACGAGATGTTCGCCGAAGATTATCTTTCTACGTTAATTTACCGATAAGTAGAATACAACTTATAAGCAACCTCTTCTGAGCTTTTTCATGATTATTCGTTTGATTAGCGCTTTTTTTATTTTATTTTATTTGCATTTCAGCTTTTTATTCTATATTTAAGGCGACAATAATCAAAAATAGTTTAAATTATGAAAAAGATTTTAGTTCTATTAGTATGTTTGTGTGCTTGTTTTGCCACGTCATACGCACAGAAAGGCGAGTCAGCATTGGGTCTTAATCTGAATTATGGCAACGATACCAAAATTGGTATGGGAGTTAAGTACCGCTACGGACTTACCGATCAGTTACGATTGGAACCTGCTTTCAACTATTATTTTAAGCATGATTATGTTTCTATGTGGGATTTAGGTGCTAACCTGCATTATCTATTTCCGGTAGCCAAACAAATTTCTGTTTATCCACTGGCTGGTATAGGTTATGCTCAAGCAAAAGGCTACGTTTCTGATATAGTTGACGGAGCAGATGATGTTACGGAAGGTAAAATAGCTATTAACTTGGGTGCCGGAGTCGATTTTAAAGTAGCCTCTAATACTGTAATTGATTTGGAACTAAAATATCAGATTATTGATAGTTATAATCAGTTGGTGCTCAGTGCCGGTGTAGCCTTTACGTTCTGATAAAGACTGATTAAACCTCTTTGTTAACGGTATTCAGCCGTTTCATGCTGAATTCACAACCACAATATTGTTGGTTGTAGAAGTCATATTCTTTGAGAAGTTGGTTTCTTCGATCTTGTAGTCCTCCCTTGCGCCAGCTCTGTTCCCAGAAGATAGTAGCGGGATAGAGAGTTGCCGCGCGTTTGCCCGCTTCGTTTATTTGTTCCAGGTTTTTCCAGCGAGAGGAGGCAAGCGTGGTTGTGAATAGGGAGAAGCCATGTTCGGATGCATAACGGGCGGTTTCGGTCAGTCGAAGGGTAAAGCACTTCAGGCAGCGACCGCCACGTTCCGGCTCATCTTCCAGGCCATGCATGGCATTGCGCCAATGCTCGTAATCATAGTCAGCATCTATAAAATCGAGTCCCATATCCTGAACATAACGGATGGCTTCGGCTTTCCGGATTTCATATTCTTCTTGCGGGTATATGTTGGGATTGCAGTAGAATATGGTCGGACGTATACCGTTTGCCAGCATACATTCAATGATGGCGGAAGAACAAGGAGCACAGCAAGAGTGTAGGAGGACTTTGTCTTCACCGTTGGGCGTTTTTATCTGTAACATATTCGTCTATTTGTTGCAAATGTAATAACAGTTTCTGATAAAAGAAAAAAGTATGCTTCTCAATAACATTGAAGCATACTTTTTTCAGTTTATTCTCTATTCAAATCTTCTTTGCCTTTTCTTTCCTATCAAGATGGATATTTGATAATTGGCTATACTTTCAGCTTGATTTTACCTTTCACCAGCAGTCCGGTCAGCCAGACAATGACGAGCGAGAATATCAATGACTTGAGTAGCCCCGGTACACCGCCTCTTAATACTTCCGGATAATGCAGATGTAGCAGTTGCTGAACGGAGTACCATACGTAGGGAATAATGTAGCAGGTCAGTGTTGCTGTACCGGCAGGCTTGATGACATCGAACCAGTTGGTCTTTTCTTTCACGTCCGTCAGCCAATAGAAGAAGCCGAATAGAGGAAAGAATGCGGCAAGGCAATAGAACAGCCAGGTAGGAGTGGCTTGTATCTTGGAAACAATCCAATATGGGTGCGAAACAAGGGCAAGAATGAGCATGCCTGCACCAAGTACACAAAGCATGCCAATGAATCGTCCGGGTCGTTCCTTGTTGGCATATCGTTGCATCAACAGAGAAGTCAGTACACCGGACATGCCGAAAGCATGCAAAGTCCAGTCGCTCGGAATAAATGGTAATAAGATGATGCGACTACCGTACTCTCCCGGAATCAATTCGGAATGGCTGAGTACAGCAAGCAGTACCACGACAAACCAGGCAATGGCATTGCTGCGCAGACTTTCGCGAGTGAACAAGTAAATACCAGCACATACGGCATACGTCCAGCCTATCAATCCAAGAATACCCCACCAACTGATTTGGAACGGTTTGCCATGCATATCTTTATAAAGAACGAGAAAAGCAAGCAAGAGTACGCCCGCTACTTTCATTGCGGTGAATAGAGCTTTTTTGGCTCCTTCGGATTTTGGATAAACGCCCCAGGTCAGGAAGAACCCGATAACCATCAAAATGGAGAACCAAGGATGTGATAGTCCGCCTTCGATGCCGCCACTATTCAGCGAGAATAGACCCATGGCAAGGAGTGCGATGGTGCGCCAGAAGAGATGAGCAATAACTTGCAAGGTAGTGTCTCCTTTCTTGTAGCGGTTTTGTATGGCAAAGGATATGGACATACCCATGCAGAAGAGAAATGCGGGGAAAATGGTATCGGAGAATCCCAACATATCTTCGTCTATCTTGGCATGCATCAGCCAGTGAGGAACGTTCTTCAGACCGGGAATATCATTGACGAAGAGCATGAGAAACATGGTGAGTGCCCGGAATACGTCGACCGCCGCTACTCGTTGTGGTGTTAAGTTTTTCATAAGCATGATCATTTTTGGGGGTTAAGGTCACAAATATAGGAAACAATTTTTTGTGGTGATACAGCTTTGCTGTATTTCTTTTTATCTTTGTTCTTATGAAAAAGAAATTGGTGTTATTTTGTTTCTTCATTGGCATGATTGTACCGAACATCGTTGCTTCTGTCAATACAGTATCGGTTGGTACATGGATAGATAATCTGGATGAGGCTATCAATGCGCATGAACAGTATGTGGGCATTCGCGAATCCCGCATTGCCCACTTGAAGCAACAACTGGCAGAAACGGATGCGGTAAATGCTTCTTTCTTTCGATGGAATGGGGAGATTTATAAGGAATACAAAGCGTATGTCTGTGACTCAGCTATCCATTATTTGAATGTAAACCTAGACTGGGCAGAGCATCATGAACAAAAAGAGGCCGCTTATGAAACTTGTCTGGAACTTGCTTACCTCATGGCGTCTGCGGGAATGTATGAAGAAGCTAAAGAGCTATTGGGGCAAATAGACAAAGATTCGTTACCTTCTCGTTTTCTCCCTGATTATTACAACTGCTATCATAAACTCTATGTGGAACTGAGCCTCTATACCTTAGCTGATAACTTCAAGAAACGTTATCAGGCGCAGGCCGTTTGTTATGATGATTCATTGATGAGAGTTCTTTCACCCACTTCTCCTCTCTATCTGGAACGAAAAGAACGCCGGGAAGCGGCAGCGGGGCACTTGGATGAGGCTTTGAGTATAAACGACACACGCTTGGCTAATGTAAAGTCCAATACGCCTGAATATGCTTTAGTGACCTATCACCGTTCTCTACTTTACCGACAGATGAAAAATAGGGAAGAAGAAAAACGATACTTGGCATTGTCTGCGCTGACTGATATACGCCTCAGTATCACTGATCATGCTTCACTTTGGACTTTGGCCGAATTGCTTTATAAGGAAGGGGATATAGAACGTGCCTATCGCTATATCCGTTTTTCTTGGAATGAGACAAACCGTTATAATGCCCGTAGTCGTAGCTTGCAGACTGCCGGTATCCTTTCACTAATAGACCTTACTTACCAAGCTCTGCGTGAGAAGCAGAGCGATCGACTGCGGCTGTATATCTGGTTGATCAGTGCTTTGACTCTGCTGCTGGTTGCAGCAATCGCTTTTATTTACCGACAAATGAAACGCCTCTCTGTTGCCCGCAATCACTTGGAGCAGGCAAACGAGCAATTGCATCTATCGAATCACATCAAGGAGGAATATATCGGGCGTTTTATGAATTTATGTTCTGTCTATATCAATCGCTTGGATACCTATCGCCGTATGGTAAACAAAAAGATTTCTGCGGGGCAGACAGAGGAACTCTTGAAAGTGGTGCGTTCGCGTGAAGTGATGGATACCGGATTGAAAGAATTATATGGCAACTTTGATACAGCTTTCCTACATCTTTTTCCCGATTTTGTTGAAAAATTCAATGAACTGTTGAAGCCTGAAGAACGAATTGTGCTCCGCAAAGGAGAGTTGCTGAATACGGAACTCCGTATTTTTGCCTTAATCCGTTTGGGAATTGAGGATAGTTCGCAGATTGCAGAGTTTCTCCGCTATTCGGTAAATACAATTTATAATTACCGTGCCAAGGTGAAGAACAAGGCTTGTATTTTGCGGGATGACTTTGAAACACGCCTTATGAAGATACGCTAATAATACGTCAATTCGAGTTCTTTAATCCACTTTTTAGCTTTCCTTATTTATATCTATATTATTGTTTATTAAACAGTTAATTGGATAGGATGATTCACTTTATCCACCTATTGCAAACTCGCTAGTACGAGGTAAACTTATCTTTCCTAACTTTGGGAAAGTTTAAGTAACATAACCAATAATACCATGAAACATTTATTAGCGATCTGTATTTCTGTTGCCCTTTTGTCAGTAGGCATAATGGGGTGTAGTGAAAAAAAAGTAGAAGAACAAGTATCCTCCGATGCCTTTATAACTATTCAAGGTCCGGATTTGATAAAACCGGATGGTTCAAAGCTTTTTATTATGGGTACCAATCTGGGTAACTGGCTGAATCCGGAAGGTTATATGTTCAAGTTCAACAAGGCCAATTCAGGGCGTTTTATCAATGAAATGTTCTGCCAATTGGTAGGACCCGACTTTACTGCCGAGTTCTGGAAAGCCTTCAAGGATAATTACGTGACTCGTGAAGATATCCGGTTCATTAAGAGTACTGGTGCCAATACCATTCGCTTGCCTTTCCATTACAAACTTTTTACCGATGAAGATTATATGGGGTTGACAGCCAATCAAGACGGGTTTGCCCGCGTGGATAGTCTTGTGAACTGGTGTCGTGAATCTGATTTGTATCTAATCTTGGACATGCATGATGCCCCGGGCGGACAAACGGGTGACAATATTGATGACAGTTACGGTTATCCTTGGTTGTTTGATAGCGAAACCAGCCAACAACTTTATTGTGATATCTGGCGCAAAATAGCCGACTATTATAAGAATGAGCCGGTAATCCTTGGTTACGAGCTTTTCAATGAACCTATCGCTCCTTATTTCGAAAATATGGAAGAACTGAATGGAAAGCTAGAAAATGTATATAAGATGGGAGTGGCTGCTATCCGTGAGGTTGACAACAATCATATCATCCTTTTGGGAGGTTCCCAATGGAATGGTAATTTCAAGCCGTTCAAAGATTCTAAGTTCGATGACAAAATGATGTATACTTGCCACCGTTATGGCGGTGACCCTACTCCGGAGGCCATTCAGAACTTCATTAGTTTCCGTGACAGTGTAAATCTGCCGATGTACATGGGTGAAATCGGTCATAATACAGATGAATGGCAGGCTACTTTCTGCCAAACCATGCGTGACAACAACATCGGCTACACCTTCTGGCCCTATAAAAAGATGGATGGTTCTTGTTTTGTAGGGATCACTCCTCCGGAGAACTGGGCCAATATCGTTTATTTTTCCGAGGCACCGCGTAGCACCTATAAGGAGATCCGTGATGCCCGTCCTGATCAGGCTATGTCACGCAAGGCTATGATGGATTTCATTGAAGCTTGCAGACTGAAGAACTGTGTGGTACAAGAAGGTTATATCCAGTCGTTAGGCATGAAGGAATAAAAAATGGTCTCCATGTCTCTCCAAAAGAGAGAAGCAGAGATAGAATCATAAGAGTTAAAAAGACAGATTATTAGAAGAAAAATTTCAAACCTCATCAATAAGAACCTATAAAAAATGAAGAAAGTATTACTTGGTTTGGCTCTAGCTGTTGCATTGCCTTTGGCGGCACAGCAGAAGTCCGTGTATTTGGATACAACCAAACCCATTGAACAGAGAGTGGAAGATGCATTAGGCCGCTTGACACTGAAAGAAAAGGTAGCAATGGTACATGCGCAGTCAAAATTCAGTAGTCCTGGGGTGCCTCGTCTAGGTATTCCTGAGTTCTGGATGACTGACGGTCCTCACGGAATCCGCCCCGAAGTATTGTGGGACGAGTGGGATCAGGCTGGTTGGACAAACGACTCTTGTGTAGCTTATCCTGCACTGACTTGCTTAGCAGCTACCTGGAATCCTGAAATGTCTATGCTCTACGGAAAGAGCATCGGTGAAGAGGCGCGTTATCGCCATAAAACAGTTCTGCTAGGTCCTGGTGTAAATATTTACCGTACTCCGTTGAATGGGCGTAACTTTGAATATATGGGTGAAGATCCCTATCTGGCAGGTCGCATGGTCGTTCCTTATGTACAAGGTGTGCAGCAGAATGGTGTTGCTGCTTGTGTGAAGCACTTTGCTTTGAATAACCATGAAGTGAACCGTCATACCACCAATGTAGTTGTGGATGATCGTGCTCTCTACGAAATCTATCTGCCGGCTTTTAAAGCTGCTGTGCAGGAAGGTCAGGCTTGGTCTATCATGGGAGCTTATAACCTTTATAAAGGACAGTACGCTTGCCACAACCAGTATCTTTTGAATGACATCTTGAAAGGTGAATGGGAGTTTGACGGCGTAGTAGTTTCCGATTGGGGTGGCGTACATGATACAGACCAGGCTATTACCAACGGTACAGACATGGAATTCGGTAGTTGGACCAATGGCCTTTCGCAAGGTACCAGCAATGCTTACGATAGTTATTATCTGGCTACACCTTACCTGCAACGTATTCAGGAAGGTAAAGTAGGCACTCAGGAATTGGACGATAAAGTCCGCCGTATTTTGCGTCTGGCTTTCCGTACCACGATGGATTTGAATCGTCCTTTCGGTTTATTGAACTCTCCGGCGCATTACGAAGCTGCCCGTCGCATCGGTGAAGAGGGGATCGTTTTGCTGCAAAATAAGAATCGTGTACTTCCGATAGATTTGAACAAAGCAAAGAAGATTGCCGTAGTGGGTGAAAATGCCATTAAGATGATGACTGTAGGCGGTGGCTCTTCTTCTTTAAAGGTGCAACGCGAACTTTCTCCATTCGATGGCATTAAACAACGTGTAGGCGATCAGGCAGAAGTGGTTTATGCACGCGGTTATGTGGGAGACGCAAGTGGTGAATACAACGGTGTAGTGACCGGTCAGAATCTGAAAGATAACCGTACACCCGAAGAATTGATTGCTGAGGCTGTAAAGGTGGCTCAAGATGCCGACTATGTAATCTTTATTGGTGGCTTGAACAAGAGCAACGGACAAGATTGCGAGGACTCCGACCGTGAAGGCCTTGGCTTGTCTTATGGGCAAGATGCTGTGATTTCTGCTTTGGCAAAGGCTAACAAAAACTTGATTGTTGTCAATATCTCCGGCAATGCCATTGCTATGCCTTGGGTGAATGAGGTTCCTGCTATTATACAGGATTGGTATTTAGGTTCCGAGGCTGGTCATTCTCTGGCTGCTATTTTGATGGGAGATGTAAATCCCAGCGGTAAGTTACCTTTTACTTTCCCTGTAAAGTTGGAAGATTGTCCGGCTCATAGTCTGGGCGAATATACCGGCAAAAGAAGCAACGACGTTATCGACATTAAATACAATGAAGGCATCTTCGTAGGTTATCGTTGGACGGACAAGCAAAAGAAGGTGAAACCATTATTCCCCTTCGGTCACGGTTTGAGTTATACCTCTTTTGAATATGGTAAGCCAACTGCTACTAGCAAAACCATGTCGGCTGATGGCAACTTGACTATAAAGATAAGCGTTAAGAATACAGGAAATCGTGAAGGACAAGAGGTCGTTCAGCTGTATATCAGTGATATAAAATCTTCTCTGCCTCGTCCTATCAAAGAATTGAAAGGTTTCCAGAAGATAAAATTGGCTCCGGGTGAAGAGAAAACAGTAACCTTTACGATTGATAAAGAAGCTCTGAGTTTCTTCGACGATACCCAACACGCATGGATAGCCGAACCGGGCAAGTTTGAAGCGATAATAGCTGCTTCAGCAGCCGATATCAAAGGTGTAGTTCCTTTTGATTTGAAATAATGACTAGTCATAAATGTTTTTCGTTTCAATAGTTAATATCAAAGATTGTGTAAAAGAGAAAGGATGTAATCGTGAGGTTGCATCCTTTCCGTATTTAAGGAGAATCTCAAATTTGTAAGAAATTGTTTTATGAGAAATGGCTTCTTTCATCGTGTCTAAACTGAAAATTTGTTTTTGTTGTAGATATGTTTCTTTTCATCTGAACACAATGATATAAATAAGTGTTTTGGAAATAAATAGTGAAAATAGAAAGGATGTTTCATCTTTTATTTTTATTTCTGCTGAAGTCAATATTAAATAAAAATTATTATGAAGAAGTATTTAGCAGAAATGATTGGGACGATGGTACTTGTCCTAATGGGATGTGGTAGTGCTGTTTTTGCCGGTAGTGCGGCGGAAGCGGTAAGTACAGGTGTTGGAACGCTGGGAGTGGCCTTCGCTTTTGGTTTGTCTGTTGTGGCTATGGCTTATGCTATTGGAGGTATATCCGGATGTCATATTAACCCTGCCATTACCTTAGGTGTTCTACTATCTGGTAGAATGAGTGGGAAAGATGCTGCCATGTATATGGTGTTTCAGGTGATTGGAGCAATTATCGGTTCTGCCATTCTTTTTACCTTGGTATCTACCGGTTCACATGGTGGACCTACGGCTACCGGTTCCAATGGATTTAGTGACGGAATGATGCTGCAAGCATTCATTGCGGAGGCTGTATTTACGTTTATCTTTGTATTGGTAGTATTAGGCTCTACAGACTCTAAGCAAGGTGCAGGTAATCTTGCCGGATTAGCTATCGGACTCACGTTGGTGTTGGTGCACATTGTTTGTATACCAGTCACGGGTACTTCTGTCAACCCGGCTCGTAGCATTGGCCCGGCATTGTTCGAAGGTGGAGCAGCTCTCTCTCAATTGTGGCTGTTCATTGTGGCTCCGTTTGTGGGAGCTGCGTTCAGTGCCATCGTGTGGAAAGTGATTGCTGCGAAAGAAGAAAAATAAATGTTGAGTGACAGTGACCTGACCGAAGGTCATTGATGACGAAACATTCAAAATAGTAAAAGATGGCATCTTATGGTAGCATGAGATGCCATCTTGCGTTGTGTAAGATATACTCTTGTCTCTAAGAAAGTTATTCATATATTTAGTAAGCAAAGAAAAACCCACTATCTTTGCAATTGTACCTATTTACAATTAAAATAGATAGAGATTTATGAAGAAAATTATGATGACAGTAGCCATCGCTGCTATTTTGGGAGGATGTGCATCGCAGCAGAAGAATGGCGATGCATCCGGAAATCCCCTTTTAAGTGAGTACACCACCCCGTATCAGGTTCCTCCATTTGACCAGATCAAAGTAGAACACTACAAACCTGCTTTCCTAAAAGGCATGGAAGAGGAGATGAAGGAGATTGAAGCAATTGTCAATAATCCTGAGGCTCCTAATTTTGAGAATACCATTGTGGCTTTAGACCAGTGTGGAGAACTATACCGTAAGGTGCGAACCGTCTTTGGCGGATTAAACAGTGCCAATACCAATGATGAAATGCAGGCGTTGAGCAAAGAACTTTCTCCGCTGCAATCCAAGCACAGTGATGACATTAACTTGAATCCTACACTTTTTATTCGTGTGAAGGAGGTTTATGATAATCAAGACAAGTTCAACCTTACGAAAGAACAGAAGAAATTGCTTGAAGAGACCTACAAGGGTTTTGTGCGTGGTGGTGCCAATTTAGATGCTGAAAGCCAGGAGAAGCTACGCAAATTGAACAGCGATATATCGATGCTGCAACTCACTTTCGGGCAGAATATGCTGAAAGAAACCAATGCATTCAAGCTGATTATAGATCAAAAAGAGGATTTGGCAGGACTACCCGAGAGTTTGATTCTTGCCGCTGCCGAACAAGCTCAGAAAGACGGTCTGGAAGGCAAATGGGTGTTCACCCTTCAAAACCCCAGTGTGATGCCTTTCCTGCAATATGCTGATAATCGCGAATTGCGTGAAAAGATATTCAATGGTTATATCAACCGTGGCAACAATGACAATGCCAACGATAACAAAGAGATCGTTCGTAAACTTATCAAGGCTCGTCTTGAGAAAGCCAAACTGATGGGTTATGAAGACTATGCTTCTTTTGTACTCGAAGAACGTATGTCAAAGAACTCGGCTGCCGTCTATGATTTACTTGATCAGATCTGGGCTCCGACTTTGACTAAAGCCAAAGAAGAATTGGCAGATATCAACGCCGAGATAAAGAAGGATGGTAAGAACTTTACCGCTGAAGGTTGGGACTGGCGTTACTATGCCGACCGTGCCCGTAAAGCTAAATTTGATCTTGATGAAAACCAGATTCGTCCTTACTTGAAACTTGATAATGTGCGCGACGGCATCTTCTACGTATGCCAAAAGCTTTACGGTATCCGCTTCTCACCTTTGACGAATGTACCTCTTCCTCATCCTGAAGCACAGGCTTTTGAGTGTCAGGATAAGGACGGTACCCACTTAGGTGTTCTCTACATGGACTTCTTCCCTCGTGCCAGTAAGCGTGGTGGAGCATGGTGTGGTACGTATCGTTCGCAGACGTATGCTGCCGATACTAAAGTGGCTCCTGTAGTTACCATTGTTTGTAACTTTACCAAGCCTTCCGAAGGACAACCTGCCTTGTTGAGTGCTGATGAGGCTAATACTTTCTTCCACGAATTCGGTCACGCTCTACACAATTTGTTCAAGGACGTACACTACTATGGTGTGGCTGGCGTACCTCGCGACTTCGTTGAACTGCCTTCGCAAATCATGGAACATTGGGCTTTCGAACCTGAAGTATTGAAAGTATATGCTAAGCATTACCAAACGGGTGAAGTGATTCCTGCCGAGTTGATCGAGAAGCTCGATAAGAGTGGAAAATATGGTCAAGGATTTGCCACTGCCGAATATACTGCCGCTTCTTTGCTCGATATGGACTTCCATGTGCTGAAAGAAGTGCCCGAAACAATGGATGTCATGAAGTTTGAGGCTGATGCATTGAGCAAACGTGGTGCCTTGAAGCAGATACCTTCACGTTATCGCACTACCTACTTCAACCATACCATGGGTGGCGGTTATACGGCCGGTTATTACAGCTATATCTGGGCAGAAGTTCTTGATTCTGATGCTTTCCAGGCTTTTGTGGGAAGTGGCGATCTCTTCAATCAAGAGTATGCTGATAAGTTCCGCAAATATATCCTTACCCCGGGTGGTATTGACGATGCGATGGATATGTATGTCAATTTCCGTGGTAAGAAACCAGGCATCGAACCACTACTGGAGAATAGAGGATTGAAGTAAAAGATACTATTAAAAAACTTTCCTTACTAGTTTAAAAATAAGAGGGCACCCGTTCAGGATGCCCTCTTGTGATAGTATCAGTTACGAAACTAACAAAAGGGGGTAGGACTCAAAGCTTAGTCTTGGAATATAGATTTCGCAATTCCCATTTCCAATCCCCTCAGCTCTGCCAGTCCACGAAGACGACCGATGCAAGAGTAACCGGGATTGGTTTTCTTTTTCAAGTCATCAATCATTTGATGCCCATGATCCGGGCGCATCGGGATGGAAGCTTCACGACGTTGTTGCAACTCAAGGAAGGCTTTCATTACGTGATACATGTCCACATCTCCTTCCAAGTGATTGGCTTCATAGAAGTTGCCTTCGGCATCACGTTGTGTGCTGCGCAGATGGACGAAGTTGATACGGTCGCTGAATTGCTTCATAATAGCGGCACAGTCATTGGCATTGCTTACACCCAGCGAACCGGTGCATAGGCACAGACCGTTGCTCTTGTTAGGAACGGCATCAATTAAAGCCTGAAAGTCGGCAGCACAGCTCATGATGCGCGGTAAACCAAGGATGGAATAAGGGGGATCATCCGGATGAATAACGAGCTTTACACCTGCCTCATCTGCAACAGGAGCTATTTCCTGCAGGAAGTATATCAGGTTCGCACGCAGTTTTTCAGAAGTAATTCCCTGGTAGCGATCCAGCTCTTGCTGGAATTGTTCCAAAGTGAAACTTTCTTCCGAGCCGGGAAGACCTGCAATCATGTTGCGGACGAGCAACCGTTGATCTTCTTCCGTCATTTGCTCAAAGCGTATTTTAGCTTTTGTCTTTTCTTCTTCGGTATAATCGTTTTCAGCACCCGGACGTTTCAGCAGGAAGAGGTCGAAAGCAATGAAAGCAGCCCGTTCAAAACGCAATGCACGGCTACCGTCGGGCAGTTCGTAGGCAAGGTCTGTACGGGTCCAGTCCAGTACGGGCATGAAGTTATAGGTCACAATATGGACACCACATTTGCCGAGGTTGCGCAGACTTTCTTTGTAGTTCTGGATGTATTTCTGGAAGTCTCCTGTTTGAGTCTTGATATGTTCATGTACGGGTACACTCTCCACCACAGACCATCGCAAGCCCACGGATTCAATCATCTCTTTCCGTTTCAGGATTTCTTCTGTCGTCCACACTTCACCGTTCGGTATGTGGTGTAGAGCATTCACTATACCGGTAGCTCCGGCTTGCTTGATGTCCCAAAGGCTTACAAGGTCATTCGGACCGTACCAACGCCAGGTTTGTTCACAAAGTTTCATAATGCGTAAGAATAAAACGCTCACCCTTGTTCCTTCTCCGAAAGAGAGCGGAGATTTAAAGAGCCTTGTGGGTGAGACTTGAGGTTATTATTAATGAGTTGGTTCTGTAATTATAGGAATTGTTGAATCTCTATTCCTCTCTTTTGGAGATATTCCTTAGATAGAAAATGCATCAAATCCGCCATCTACCATAGACAAGGCTCCGGTTACAAAGCTGGAGGCATCACTAATGAGATAATGGATCGTGCCACACAATTCTTCCGGTTCAGAAAAACGTCCGCAAGGAGTATGTGCGATGATGGCTTTTGCGCGATCGGTGTAAGAACCGTCTTCATTGGTGAGCAATGTGCGGTTTTGGTTGGTTAGCAGGAAACCGGGTACGATGGCGTTGACACGCAGTTCGGGACTGAACTTGGTGGCCAGTTCCGTTGCCATGTAGCGAGTGTAGTTGGCGATGGCTGCTTTGGCAGAACCATAACCTACAACGCGGGTCAATGGACGAATGGCTGACTCAGAGCAGAAGTTGACAATGACACCCTTCTTATTTTTGGCCATTACATCTATAAATGCCATGGTAGGCAGGATGGTACCGAAGAGGTTGAGATCAACTACCTTTTTGAAGGCATCTACATCCAAATCCAGTATGGTCTTGTCAGGTGCGATGGTAGCGCCCGGCATATTGCCTCCGGCAGCATTCAGCAATACATCAATGGTGCCGAAACGTTCGAGGATGGCTTTTTTGTTTTCTTCCAATAATTCTTTGTTCAGTACATCGGTTACCAAGAACAAAGCTTCTGATACTTGATTGAGTTCAGCTTCCAGTTGTTTGCCGACTTCTACTGCACGGCCCAGGATGACTATTTTTGCACCTTGCTCTGCCAAATAACGAGCAATGCACTTTCCTATGATACCGCTACCTCCGGTAATAACGATTACTTTCCCCTTGATGTCAAATAAGTTTTTCATGATTCATTCTTTTAATTAATTACGCTGTGTTTTAGTAGTCAATGATGCAAAAGTACGGAATTATTTAAGATACTCTTTATCCAAATACGTATGAAAATGGTCTAATTTGCTATACTTACTTAAAATAACATACTTTTGGCGAAGGCAGATACAAAAGTAACTTCCTCATTTGCCAATAGAAATAAGTGCACTTTTTAAGATCCGCTTACTGTCATAAGCACTGACCACGATGGGCTCATTTCCTTTGTTGACACAGATACTTGCCAATCCGTTAGCAACTTGTATGCGGCGTGATCCTTGGGTGGTTCCCTGATTTTGAAGCAAAGCTTTGCTATCTGTACAGCCAAACTCTATAAAGTCGGAGGCATCCAGACAGCGTACTCCGTTCTTATCCACCAATTCTGCTTGTACAACTACGGCTTCTGTAGGAAGAACGGTTTGAGTGAGACGTATTTCTGTCGGTTCTCCCCAGGTTTGAGTCTGATAGACTTGCTGAATCTTGTCATTCAGCCGAAGTTTGCCGTGATATCCGATGGCTTCAATATCGTTGTTACCCTCTTTCAGTGGTACATTCCAATGAAGACCGGCAGCCGGGAAGTCCTGACTGTTGCGCTTCTTTCGTCCTTGTGAGATGCCGTTGACAAACAGTTCCACTTCGGGACAATTGGAATAGACCAGAATTTCTTTGGTTTCCTCCGGTTTGCCCCAACGTATAGGCCAGGTATGTCCGTAGATGTGTAGCATCGGTTCGTGACTCCAATACGATTGGAAAACGTAGTAACTTTCTTTCGGAGTGCCGTCACGTTGTACCACTCCTTTTTGGTTGACGTAAGGAATAGGATTCTGTGGACGTAGCGGGGTAGAAAAATCTTTGAATGTCCAGAAAGCACTTCCTGTCAACCAAGGCATGGTTTCCTGCTCCTTCAGATGCCAGTCGAAGAGACGGATGATATAACTCTCGCTCCAGTCGCCGTTACGGTCACCTGCTTCGATGTCGAATGAGGAGCGGTTGTCTATGATTTGTTCTTCTGCATGACGTCCGGCATGGCTGTCGCCTCCCCATTCGGCATGAATAAAACGGGTAGTGCCGTTCATTCCGGCTGTCTCCATCTCACGATAATCCCGGAAACGACGACCATACCAACCCGCCCAGATGGTAGGGGAGTAAACATCGATGATGTCTTTGCAGAAGTCGCAACGCCGAATAGCGGTAAGCCGTGTCGGATCTAAGCGATGCGAAAGTGTATGCAGTTCGCTCATAAAGGCACGTATGCTGTCTTTATGAAAAGATTCGAAATCGCCCGGCCAATCGTTTTCATTGCCCATTCCCCAAAGGATGATGGAAGGGTGATTGTGATGTTGTTCAATCATATTCGTAAGCATGCGGCGTGCTTGTTCTTGGTACTTCTCCCCGCCAAGTCCGCCCCGGCACCAAGGGATTTCCTCCCAAACTAAAAGCCCCAATTCATCGCAAAGACGCAGGATGATACCCGATTGCTGGTAATGTCCCAAACGAATAAAATTGGCACCCATTGCTTTGATTTGTTGCATCTCCGTGCGCATCATTTCCTCGGTGAGTGCGGCACCTACTCCGGCATGGTCTTCGTGACGATGTGTGCCACGTAGCAACACACGTTGCCCGTTCAGATAGAAAGGGCCTTTCTCTTCAAAACGAAAATGACGGAAGCCGAAACGTTCGGTAGTGCGGAGGGTATCTCCATTGCTCGTAACTTCTATGATACAGGTATAGAGGTTAGGCGTATCCGGTGACCACAACTGCGGATGTTTCAAATGGAACTGCCAGGTGGGAGGTGCTGTCTGTGAAGGGGAAGAGATCGTTCCCGATTTTAGTTCCTTGCCATCGGGTGAAAGGATGCGGATGTCTATCTTCGGCGACTCATGACCTGCTGTTTGTAGTTCTATCGATACATCGCCTTGCTTTCCTTTTTCATCTGTACTTGCATGGATGCGAATGCGCTCCAGGTGGCTTTCCGGCGTGTATACCAGATTGACATACCGATACAGACCACCGTAAAGAGTAAAGTCGGACATATCCGAAGGAATCATTTCCGTGTCACGGCTGTTGTCACAAC
Organism: uncultured Bacteroides sp.; assembly: GCA_945607605.1. GTDB lineage: Bacteria > Bacteroidota > Bacteroidia > Bacteroidales > Bacteroidaceae > Bacteroides. The sequence continues at coordinate 2,509 of CALYZE010000019.1, read as the reverse complement.
GGATGGCTATAGGTATTTTCCCATTAAAGCGTTCTTTGCAGACGGGATTGGCACGAAACCGCTCTATGGCATCCGTAATATCTGCTTTCCATTCATCATACCCACCCAGGTGCGAGGTGACTTTGGTCGTATATACATATACTTCCGTTTTTTGCCCTGCCCCTTCGAATTCCAGATAGACGCGTCCGTTTTTGTAAGGATTGTCTATGCTGAGTGTAGTGCGATACCAGCCGGGGCCTTGATAATAGTTTATAGCAGGATCGACGGCATCTTCTGCATTGAAACAATGAGGAAGGGTCACTTCTTGCCAGAGTGGAACGGTTTCGGGTTTTCCGGCTCCGGTAATGGGACGCATCACTTCCCAGATGCTTCCCATATCTTGGCGGATAAATTCCCAATGTTCCGTAAGACGCTGTTTGCTATCAGTAGGAATGAGTGCGTGCGCTTGTAACAGCAAGGTGCTGAACAATAGACTAAATAGAATTCGGGGTGTTTTCATCATAAGGCAGGATGCTACCTATATAGGTATTAAAGGGTATATATTAAAAGTGATTCGGGTAGTAAAGAAAAGTTTCGAAGCTAGGAAGAAAAGTCTTCGCCCTTAGGAACAAACTTTGTTCCAAGGGTGGGAATAGACATTCCAAGCTTGCGAATGCGTATTCCTAGTGTTGGAATATAGGTTCGCAAGCTTGGAACAGGCTATTACTTCCTATCCAATGCTTCCTTACGTGCCAATGCTTCGAGGTAGAAATAATCGGCATAGTTCAACGGCACGTCTATCTCACTTCCACCGGGGAAATGACCTGTGGAGTGTAGCAATAGGAAACCGTAGTGCGTATTCGGTGCTGCTTGGTAATGCTTGTTGAGATTGTCTACAATCTTGTCGGCAGTGGCTCTGTATTGCTTTCCTTTTTCGGGAGATACGTACGTGCAGAGTTCGTAAAGTCCCGAAGCGACAAGCGCTGCGGCAGAGGCGTCACGTGGCACGTTGGGGTTTACGTTCTCGGGCGTACAATCTTTGATGGCATCCAATTTCATATCCCAGTAGGGAACGCCGTCTCCCGGCATATTGGGCAGATTTAGAAAGAAGTCGGCGATGTGCTCACTTTGTTTCAGATAAGCAGGGTCTTTTGTGAAACGATAGCACATGGCAAAGCCATGCAATCCCCAAGCTTGTCCGCGACTCCAAAATGAATCATCAGAGTTGCCTTGGTGTGTACACTTCGTACGGACTTCCCCTGTTTCCGGATCATAATCTACCACATGATAGGAAGAGTAGTCAGGACGGAAATGATTTTTCATCGTAGTGTTGGCATGATTGACGGCTACCTTCCAGTAGATGGAATCTCCGGTAAGCTGAGTGGCACGGAACAGCATTTCCAGGTTCATCATGTTGTCGATGATCACCGGATATTGCCATTTGTCACGGTTGTGATCCCAAGAACGAATGCTTTTCACTTTCGGGCTATAGCGTGTAATCAGCGTTTTGGCACTTTGCAATACCACGTCCAGATAAGAACGTTCGCCGGTCAGTTCATAAGCTTTACCAAAGGTATCATACATCATGAATCCTAAGTCATGCGTGCCTTTGTGCCATTTGGCTTCTTCAATGGGCCAAGTCCACGAGATGGCTTGTTGGCGCCAATAGTCACTATGCGTGTAGGCATACATCTGCCACAAAGAGCCGGCAAAGAATCCCGAACACCAGTCATGAGGATGAACCATAGCCAATGAACCGTCTTTTGCAATGGTGCGGGGAGTGACACGACGCTTGGCAGCGTTCTTTTCTTCCTTCTTGGCCTTGTCGGCACAGTCCATCGCAAATTTCAATTGTTCGGAGGCAAAAGCATAGGCGTGGTCAGTTTCGGTAGCTTGCACATAGAGGAGGTTAAAACTATCTTGTGGCTGGAGTATGCGATGTGCATAGTAGAGTTGCAGGTAATCCTTGCGTGCAGGATTCAGATAGGCAGCTGTGCGATAGAGATCCTTGCAGAAGTTTTGCAGGGAGTTGTCCCAATCACTGATCTGTAGATAAGGCCATTCTTTGAGACTCTTTCCAAGGTATGGAGCTAAGAAATCCATGGCTTTGTAGAAGCTCCGTCCGTCGGGGGATGTAGCGTTGTCAATGTTGTTTCCCAACTTCTTGGCCATCAACATGATGTCGATGAAGTGTGCCAAATTGTATTGGGAATAATGGAAAGCGAGCGTACGGCGCAACTCGTGCGGTTGACGTCCGTCAGGCTCTATTTGGGTAAAGATACGTTTCTCAGGAAAAGCGCTGATGATTTCCTGCGCCAGCTTTTCATTGCCTGTATAGAGAGAAAAGGCGATGATTTGGGCATCGTATGCTACGCTGTGATTGTTGGCGCCGGCAGCTTCTTCCTTGCCTTGCGAACTGTGAAGCATCCAGTCGGTCAAACGTGCAAACCAGGCTTTCAGCTGCTTGCTGTCTTTAGGCGTGAATGCTTTGGATGATTCCAGTAGAGCGATGGCATCTAGCATTTCTACA
>CALYZE010000018.1 GCA_945607605.1 uncultured Bacteroides sp. | reverse complement strand
ATTGTTTTAAACTGAAGGAACAGATTATCTAACCAAGATATAGGCTTGTGACAGGCTCTTAGGAGTCACAGGTACTAAAGATAAATAACCCGAAACCACCTTCCCGTCTTTGATTACCAACGGATAACAGTTGGAATAGTATTCATGACGTGCACGCAAAGCTTCATTGGAAGAAAAATGGTCGACAAAGAAGCGTCCTTCTCCACCGGGAACGATGCGATTTTCACAGAGTAAGTGAGCAACCACTCCCATATTCATCCGCAAATTAACCTCCACATGAGGATGGATGGCGTAAGCAGGTTCTCCTTCTTGCCGGCACACCATCATGTCTACTCCAAAGTAGCCGGTGTATGAATGGGCATAAAGTGTATGCAACCCCTCTTCTAGTCCTTTGCGTATACGCATAAAAGCTTCCAAAGGAACATACTGCTGCAACCACTCCTCTGTTTGCTTCTCCGAGGTAAGGATGTTGTGATTGTATGCGCCTTTTTCATTCGTTACGAAGCGTGAATACCCCACAAAGTTAACTTTGCCTCGACCGTCAGAGTAATATTCTACGGCAAAGTCTTCCACCTTATTATATATGGGTTCCACCATAAAAAAGCCATATTCTCTCAGCAGACGATTGCACCAGTCCGAAGCCTCCTTCTTAAAACCGTAACGACACCAAAACAACCCTTTCCCACTCCCTGACCACGGCGACTTGAATACGGCACCTTCTTTAAAATCAGCTATTATTTCCGCTGATACCGGACTTTGATCCTCTCCTTTGACCAAACGACTCAACCCGCAAACGTAAGCCATTTCCTGCCTATTCCACAGCGATTGCAACGCCAACGGATAAGCCCTGGAAGCCAACCGCCGATAGTTGTCAAGTTGTTCGAAAGTAGGCAACGCTTCTTCGGTCACTCCCCCTTTGAGCATCCGCTTGCGCATGGCACGATTCCAGGCCCAAGGCATGATTTGAACATCTGCATAATCGGGCAATTCCGGCTCGGTAACCAATTGTACTTCCAAAGAAAAGAGCTGTTGCATCTGTTTCAAATAGGCGGCATTGTAAGCAGAGGGAGCCAATACAGCATCGCCCGGTTGAGCATACCAAATGGGTAGCAAAGCCAAGTCTTCAGCCATACGACGTATAGAGGCAGGTGCCATATAGTTTTCTTCGTTGTTTCCCAATGCCATGTCTGCATCCGGATTAAATACATAGAGTTTCATCTTTCCATTTTTCATTTATCACTCCCTTTCTGCAAGAGAGTGCAAAGTTACATAATATTTTGCCATCTCTACTTTGCAATTACACAAAAAAGACGTATATTTGTCGCCCGATAAACCGAATTTAAAGCATGGAATCATTCTACCGTACACACTCCTATCTTGTTGAGCACACGAATGCCCCCGTCCGCCGAGATCTCATGGATGAGATAAACTGGAACGACCGTCTTATCGGTATTAAAGGTACCCGTGGCGTGGGTAAAACTACTTTTCTATTGCAATATGCCAAAGAAAAATTCGGGACAGACCGCTCTTGTCTCTTCATCAACATGAACAATTTCTACTTCGCCGGACACGGCATCGTAGAGTTTGCCGCAGAATTTCAACGTCGTGGCGGCAAAGTATTGTTGATAGACCAAGTATTCAAATACCCCGACTGGAGCAGGGAATTGCGCATGTGTTATGAGCGCTACCCAAACTTGAAAATAGTATTTACCGGTTCATCCGTCATGCGTTTGAAGGAAGAAAACCTGGAATTACGTGGTATAGCCAAAAGCTACAACCTCCGTGGTTTCTCCTTCCGTGAATACCTTAATTTGCATACGGACATGAAGTTCCGTGCCTATTCCTTGGAAGAGATTCTAAGCAACCACGAACAGATTGGCAAAGGAATACTTTCCAAAGTACGTCCGCTGGATTATTTTCAGGACTATCTACATCACGGGTTTTATCCCTTCTTCCTCGAAAAGCGTAACTTTTCGGAGAATTTACTCAAGACCATGAACATGATGGTAGAAGTAGATATCTTGCTTATCAAACAAATTGAGCTGAAATACCTTTCAAAAATAAAGAAATTGCTATATTTGTTGGCTGTAGATGGTCCTAAAGCACCAAACGTCAGTCAACTGGCAAACGACATACAAACATCACGTGCCACGGTCATGAATTATATCAAGTATCTGGCAGATGCGCGTCTTATCAATATGGTATATCCCAAAGGAGAGGAATTCCCTAAGAAACCATCAAAGATTATGATGCACAACTCCAATTTGATGTATTCTATTTATCCCGTGAAAGTGGAAGAACAAGATGTATTGGAAACCTTCTTTGCAAACACCATGTGGAAAGACCACAAAGTGCACAAAGGAGATAAAAACGTATCCTTCATGGTGGACGACGTGATGCCGTTCAAAATTTGCTCGGAAGGCATGAAGATAAAGAATAATCCGGGCGTCACTTATGCTTTGCATAAAGCTGAAATAGGTCGAGGCAATCTAATTCCTCTCTGGTTGTTTGGATTCCTCTATTAATTGAGAAATTTTTTTATTTAATAAATTCAATTTAGTTATGACTAAACAGAAGAAATTCATTACCTGTGATGGTAACCAAGCTGCTGCACATATCTCGTATATGTTCTCAGAAGTAGCTGCTATCTACCCCATCACTCCCTCTTCTACTATGGCTGAGTATGTAGATGAATGGGCTGCCGCAGGTCGCAAAAACATCTTCGGCGAAACAGTATTGGTACAAGAAATGCAGTCAGAAGCAGGTGCTGCAGGTGCTCTTCACGGTTCTTTGCAAGCCGGTGCACTGACTACTACTTACACCGCTTCTCAGGGCTTGTTGCTGATGATCCCGAATATGTATAAGATTGCTGGTGAATTCCTGCCTTGCGTATTCCATGTATCGGCTCGTACTTTGGCAAGCCATGCGCTGTGTATCTTTGGTGACCACCAAGATGTTATGGCTACTCGTCAGACAGGTTTTGCCATGTTGGCTGAAGGTTCTGTACAGGAAGTTATGGACTTATCTGGTGTAGCTCACTTGGCTACTATCAAAAGTCGTGTTCCGTTCGTAAACTTCTTCGATGGTTTCCGTACTTCTCACGAAATCCAGAAGATTGAAATGTTGGAAAACGAAGACCTCGCTCCGCTGATTGACCAAAAGGCATTGGCTGAATTCCGTGCTCGCGCATTGAATCCAATGAGCCCGGTTGCTCGTGGTATGGCTGAAAACCCCGACCATTTCTTCCAACATCGTGAATCAAGCAACAGTTTCTATGAAACGATTCCTGCTGTTGTAGAAGAGTACATGAATGAAATCTACAAGATCACCGGCCGTAAATATGGTTTGTTCGATTACTATGGTGCTGAAGATGCAGAACGCGTGATTATCGCTATGGGTTCTGTAACAGAAGCTGCCCGCGAAGCGATCGACCATCTTACTGCTAACGGTGAGAAGGTGGGTATGGTTGCTGTACACTTGTACCGTCCGTTCTCAGCTAAACACTTCTTGGCTGCTGTTCCTAAGACTGCTAAGACGATTGCCGTACTCGATCGTACGAAGGAACCGGGTGCAACCGGCGATCCTTTGTATCTTGACGTGAAAGACTGCTTCTACGGTACAGAAAATGCTCCGGTGATTGTAGGTGGCCGTTACGGTTTGGGTTCTAAAGACACAACTCCTGCTCAGATCATTTCTGTATTCAAGAACTTGGCTATGCCAATGCCGAAGAACCAATTTACTATTGGTATCGTAGATGACGTAACCTTCACTTCTCTTCCTCAAGAAGAAGAACTGGCTTTGGGTGGCGAAGGCATGTTTGAAGCTAAATTCTATGGTTTGGGTGCTGACGGTACAGTAGGTGCCAACAAGAACTCCGTGAAGATTATCGGTGACAATACGAACAAACATTGTCAGGCTTATTTCTCATACGACTCTAAGAAATCAGGTGGTTTCACTTGTTCTCACCTGCGTTTTGGTGACAGTCCGATCCGTTCTACTTACTTGGTAAACACTCCGAACTTTGTGGCTTGTCACGTTCAGGCTTACCTGCACATGTACGATGTAACTCGTGGTTTGCGTAAGAACGGTTCTTTCTTGTTGAATACCATCTGGGAAGGTGAAGAATTGGCTAAGAATCTGCCGAATAAAGTGAAGAAATACTTCGCTCAAAATAATATCTCTGTTTACTACATCAACGCAACTCAGATTGCACAAGAAATTGGTTTGGGCAACCGTACCAACACCATCCTTCAATCTGCATTCTTCCGTATCACAGGCGTAATTCCTGTTGATCAGGCTGTAGAACAGATGAAGAAATTCATCGTTAAGTCTTACGGTAACAAGGGTGAAGACATCGTTAACAAGAACTATGCGGCTGTTGATCGTGGTGGTGAATACAAACAACTTCCGGTGGATCAGGCTTGGGCTAACTTGGCTGATGACGCTAAAGTTGAAAACAACGACCCCGCATTTATCAACGAAGTGGTTCGTCCGATCAATGCACAAGACGGCGACTTGCTGCCGGTATCTGCATTCAAGGGCATCGAAGATGGTACTTGGCACCAAGGAACTGCCAAATACGAAAAACGTGGTGTAGCAGCATTCGTTCCTGAATGGAATCCTGAAAACTGTATCCAATGTAACAAATGTGCTTACGTTTGTCCTCACGCTTCTATCCGTCCGTTCGTACTCGACGCAGAAGAGCAACAGGGTGCTAATTTCCCGCAGCTGAAGGCTGTAGGTAAGGCATTCGACGGTATGACTTTCCGTATCCAAGTAGACGTTCTCGACTGTTTGGGTTGCGGTAACTGTGCCGACATTTGTCCGGGTAATCCGAAGAAGGGTGGCAAGGCTCTGACCATGAAGCATCTTGAAAGCCAATTGCCACAAGCTGAGAACTGGACTTACTGTTCTGAAAACGTGAAGAGCAAACAACACTTGGTTGACATCAAGGCTAACGTGAAGAACTCTCAGTTCGCTACTCCATTGTTTGAGTTCTCCGGAGCTTGTTCAGGTTGTGGTGAAACTCCGTACGTGAAACTGATTTCTCAGTTGTTCGGTGATCGTGAGATGGTTGCTAACGCTACCGGATGTTCTTCTATCTTCTCTGGTTCAGTACCTTCTACTCCTTATACTACGAACGCTAAGGGTCACGGTCCTGCTTGGGCTAACTCTTTGTTCGAAGACTTCTGTGAATTTGGTTTGGGTATGGAGCTTGCTAACGAAAAGATGCGTGCACGTATCGTGAAAATTATGCAAGAAGCTATCGCAGCAGACTGTACTCCAACAGAAGCAAAGGCTTTGTTTGGCGAATGGATTGAAAACATGTACGATGCTGACAAGACCAAGGAATTGGCTGAAAAGATCATTCCGTTGGTTGAAGCCGGCAAGGATCAGTGTGATCATTGCAAGCAACTTGCTGAATTGTCACAATATCTGGTTAAACGCAGTCAGTGGATCATCGGTGGTGACGGTGCTTCTTACGATATCGGTTACGGTGGTCTTGACCATGTAATCGCTTCCGGTAAGGACGTTAACATCTTGGTTCTGGATACTGAGGTTTACTCAAATACAGGTGGTCAGTCTTCAAAGGCTACTCCGGTAGGTGCCATTGCTAAATTTGCCGCAGCCGGTAAGCGTGTACGCAAGAAAGACCTCGGTTTGATGGCTACTACTTACGGTTACGTTTATGTAGCTCAGATTGCTATGGGTGCTGACCAAGCTCAGACTTTGAAAGCCATCCGTGAAGCTGAAGCCTATCCCGGCCCATCACTCATCATCGCTTATGCTCCATGTATCAACCATGGTCTGAAAGCAGGTATGGGTAAGAGCCAGGCTGAAGAAGACAAGGCTGTGAAGTGTGGTTACTGGCACTTGTGGCGTTACAATCCGAATTTGGAAGCTGAAGGTAAGAATCCGTTCATACTGGATAGCAAAGAACCGGATTGGAGTGCATTCCAAGACTTCTTAAAGGGTGAAGTTCGTTACTCTTCTGTAATGAAACAATATCCGGAAGAAGCCAGTGAATTGTTCCAAGCTGCTGAAGAAAATGCTAAATGGCGTTACAACAGCTACAAGCGTTTGGCTAAAGAAAGCTGGGGTACTGAAGTAACAGAATAATTACGGTTATTGAAATAAAAAATAGAGACTGTTTCGTGAACCGAATGCAGTCTCTATTTGTTTTAACTTAAAACAATAAAATAGTATGATTGGATTTATTATTTGGATTATTGGTCTGATACTTGCTATCAAAGCTGTATTAGAAATTATGCGATGGAATGTGAGTGGTGTCAAGAAACTTTTGGTAGCCATTCTTGTATTAATCACCAGTTGGATTGGGTTGGCAGTGTATTACTTTTGGGGTAGAGATAACTTGCCACAGATGCTGAAATAAATCTCTGTACCTTATATATATAAGGTACAGGGGTTTCCCTACATGTCTTTTTTCATGGCAAGAACTCAGTCAGATCCTTTCTGACTTGTTCTTTGCTACATTTTTTAAAACAAAAAAGTGCCTAATAGACTACTTCTGAACGTACTTTTAAACAAAAGAAGTGGTTTCTTCTACTGCATTAACTTATTTCAAACTGGGCAGCACATTGATACCCTTCTTCATACAGCGCGGTCAGTTTCTTGATATCCCGTTCAATACGATCTACCACTATCGGCATCTGCGGACGGATTACGGTAATCTCGCCTTCATCCTCCAATCGTTCAACAAACTCTAATTGTTCGTTATAGACCACGCTACGACGATTGATTGCTTCACGAAGCAAAGGATATTTCCTATAAATAAAAGAAGGCACTTTCGTTCCCTGTATCTCTTTCCTATATCCTCTATTACGAGTCAATACCACCACATTGTGAGCATAACCGTCTTCACGGGCATGCACCAAGGGGATGCTATCTACAATCCCTCCGTCGAGCATCGGAATACGATCTACATAAGAGATGGGACAGACAAACGGCAGACTACTTGAGGCCCGCACAATATCAATGACTCGCTCTTTACTCTGTTTTTCTTCAAAATAATTCGCTTCACCTGTCAGACAATTGGTTGTTACCATTACATAACGTTCCGGAGTATGAAAATAAGTATCGTAATCATAAGGAAGTATATGTTCCGGGAATTCCTGAAACAATAAATCAAAATCCATTATATTGCGTTTCTTCAACAAATGCTTCCATCCTATGTATTTATATTTTTCCAACAAGTTGATATTGCTGTATTTGGCACGCCCACGTTGACCGGACATATAAGAAAGTCCATTGCAGGCTCCGGCACTTACACCAATGGTATAAGGAAAGCGAATACCTCGTTCCATAAAGTTGTCAAGCACCCCACACGTGAAGACCCCACGCATGCCACCTCCTTCAAGAACCAACCCGCTCCGGTCGTTTATGTCTATCTTTTTCTCCATAAATGTCAGAATTAACCCCTCAAAGATAGCTTTTCTTTACGATATTCTGTCTATATTTGCAGTTGCAACTATAAATCAATAACATTTTAATCATGATGAAAAAGTCAATACTAATCGTCTCACTGGGATTATTGAGCCTGAACGCAATGGCACAAGATGCCCCTAAAGAAGAAGGTTTTATCTTCACAACTGTCAAAGAAAACCCTATTACTTCCATCAAGAATCAGAATCGTGCCGGTACATGTTGGTGTTATTCCGGACTGGCATTTATTGAAGCTGAATTACTTCGTATGGGCAAGGGAGAGTATGACTTCTCTGAAATGTACCTCGTACACAACACCTACTTGGACCGTGCCGATAAGGCTGTACGCACACATGGTGACGTCTCCTTCTCACAAGGAGGTTCGTTCTATGACGTAATCTACGGCATGAAAACTTTTGGTTTAGTACCCGAAGCAGAAATGGCCCCTGGAGTGATGTACGCTGACACACTGAGTAATCACACCGAACTATCTGCCGTATCCGACGCTGTAGTAGCCGCTATTGCCAAAGGAAAACATCGTAGTCTGCAGACTGACAAGAACAAAAATCTGCTTTGGAAGAAAGCCATTGCCTCTATCCATGACATCTATCTGGGTGAGCGTCCTGAAAAGTTCAATTATAAAGGGAAGGAATATACTCCGGAATCTTTCTACCAATCTACCGGACTGAATGCCGATGATTACGTGTCACTGACCTCCTATACCCATCATCCGTTCTATCAACCGTTCGTACTGGAAATACAGGACAACTGGCGTTGGGCGTCTTCTTACAATCTCCCCATTGATGAATTGCTGCAAGTATTTGATAACTCCATCAACAAGGGATACACCGTTGCCTGGGGTAGCGACGTGAGCGAACAAGGTTTCACCCGCGATGGCGTAGCTGTCATGCCGGATGCCGATAAGATACAGGAATTAAGCGGTTCGGACATGGCACATTGGCTGAAGATGAAACCCGAAGAGAAGAAACTGAACAGCAAGCCACAACCCCAAAAATGGTGTACTCAAGAGGAACGTCAAGAAGCATACGACAATTGGGAAACAACCGATGATCACGGTATGTTGATTTATGGCTTAGCGAAAGATCAAACAGGTGCCGAATATTATATGGTAAAAAATTCTTGGGGCAAAGCTGGAAAGTACGAAGGATTATGGTACGCTTCCAAGGCTTTTATACGCTACAAGACCATAAATATCATTGTACACAAAGATGCACTGCCTAAGGATATCGCCAAAAAACTAGGTATCAAATAAAGCAAGACATCCAATAAAGGTTGAAAAATTAGTGATTTGTTTAAGACAAGTCACTAATTTTTATTTCATACCTTTCATTTCATTCTTTCATAAATGAAAATGAAACTTGAAGCCACCCATGGCGGTAAAGCCAGGCATCTCATAGCCACGGTTGATAAGATAGTTGGAATTCGTAAGGTTATCCAACGTAGCAAAAAGTTCTAGTCCACGAATAACCTTATAAGTGAACTTCATATTGAGCAACACATAATTCTGATGTTCCACATCCTCTGAAACATACAACCCTCCTGTCCCTCTTAGCTCTGCATCTACATGAAACTTAGGTAAGGCTTGCCAACCAACCCCCAAGAAATACTGATTCTTCGGTGCACCCGTCAGGTTATCCAACGAAGTATAAAGATAACTATAAGTAGCTCTCACACTCAACTTATCCAGTGGCCGACTGCTCGCTGTCACCTCTATACCTTTATTGATAAAGCTACCCGTATTGACATTCTTCATGTCCACAGTTTGAATCAAATTACTGCCTTTGCTATAATAGCCGGTGACGTCAATACCCAAATAGCGGGAAAAAGTCTTCTCTACCGTCACCTCATAGTTCAACATATCTTCCGGATTCAGTTCAGGATTAGCAGGACGGAAGAGATACATTTCACGGAACGATGGATTACGGTAACCTTTGGCCAAAGAAGCTTTCAGCCTCCACCCTTCTGCAGGATGAATCACAAATCCTCCCTGCGGAATCCATTGCGTGTCAAATCGGTCACTGTTTGCCATACGAAGTCCTGCATTCAGAATCAATACACCTCCAAACAAATCTTGAGAAAGTGTGACATACGGAGAATACTCTGTAATACTCTTTCGGCTAATGGTAGATATAGAGCCTTCGGTATGTTCATTGCCACCCGACATCGGAATTTTACCGGTATACGAATTGAAGTCGAATCCTAAAGTAGCGGCTGCATCTTTCCAAGGTCGGATGTTTTGATAAGCGAGGATCCCAAAACGATCGTCTAAACTATGGAAATGTCGAGGATCATCAATGTAATGATTGCCATAGCTGTAGTACACCCGCACATTACCGTTCGTATTGCCGTAATAATTATGAAGAGATAAAGACGCTTCACCACGGGTTATATTTTGGTGATAAATGTCTGTGGACTCCGGATTATTCAGCTTCGGATAAATAGGGTCATTGCCCATGAAATTCATCAACGAATAGTCTGCCCGCATTTTCCATGAAGGGGTAAAATCATAGCCGAGTTTGGCATATAAGTTCGCCTGCTTAAAGTCAAAGTTCTCTTCCAGCCCATCTGTACGATCATAGCCAAGCGACACTAGTGAAGAAAATTTGCCCAGACGGGTGGTGTTGGTGATGGAAGAACGCCAAGTATTGTAAGATCCATATTGAGAAGTCAGTGTGGTATGTACTCCATCCTTCTCTGCGTTTTTAGTGATGACATTAATCACTCCACCCATGGCATTGGAGCCATAAAGGACTGAACCCGGTCCGCGAAGTACCTCTACACGATCTACATACTCCGTCTCATAAAAATCGGCCACATGATGGGAAAAGATCCCTGCAAACTGAGGTTGTCCGTCCACCATCATCAGCACTGCATTGGTTGGAGAACCTCCTACCCCGCGTATTTTAATTCCTCCCGAACCGCTAGCACTCACTCCAAATCCCAAAACATTGCGTTCAGTTACGAAGAGACTTGGAACCCGACCGGAAATGGCAGAAAGCAACTGAGGATTTCCCGTTGCCTCCAACTGTGAACTGCCAACAGTAGAAACTGTATAAGGAAGTAGATTCCGTCCCGTAGCATTGTTACTACCGGTCACCACTACTTCGCCTATGCGATATGTGCGTGTAGTGTCTACTACCGTTTGTGCAGAAGTATGGATGGCGGCAAAGAAAGCAGTGCCTAAAATTACACGTTGAGCCCATCGTTGCAAGTATGGTCTGTTTACTTTCATATAAGTTCGTTTTAGGATCATCAATAACAGGTTTATAAGATAACACACTTTTTCTGTTTGCAAAAGTACGGAAACTTCTGTTTACTATCAGTAGATCTTTTACGGTAATTTATACCTATGTGATCGTATGGCTTGATTCCTCTTTTCCACAAGTCATCTTCACTCACTTTGCTCAAAAAGTACTGTAATGTGCATTTTTCATCCCTTTTTCTTGTCAAACCCAACTCTTTGCGTAAATTTGCACGCTAATAATGAGTTAACCGGATAATTTCAGTAGCAGGATTCTACTACTCTTATGCCCGGCACTGACACTGAAAAATACTAATACTAATAATTAATAGCATGAGTTTGAAAATTGTTGTATTGGCTAAACAAGTTCCCGACACACGCAACGTTGGGAAAGATGCCATGAAAGCCGACGGAACTATTAACCGCGCGGCACTCCCTGCCATCTTCAACCCCGAAGATTTGAATGCTCTTGAGCAGGCACTTCGATTAAAAGATGAACATCCAGGCTCCACCGTAACCATTCTAACCATGGGACCGGGTCGCGCAGCCGAAATTATTCGTGAAGGACTTTACCGTGGTGCCGATAATGGTTACCTGTTGACTGACCGTGCTTTTGCCGGTGCCGACACGTTGGCCACCTCTTATGCCTTGGCCACTGCCATTAAGAAAATCGGTGACTACGACATCATCCTCGGCGGACGTCAAGCAATTGATGGTGATACAGCTCAGGTAGGGCCACAAGTTGCAGAAAAGCTGGGACTAACGCAAGTGACGTATGCTGAAGAGATCTTGAATGTAAATAAAGAGACTAAAAGAATCACGATAAAGCGTCACATTGACGGTGGTGTGGAAACAGTCGAGGCTCCGCTGCCTATTGTCATTACTGTCAATGGAAGTGCAGCTCCTTGCCGTCCTCGCAACGCCAAATTGGTGCAGAAATATAAACGCGCTCTGGGTGCACAAGAGAAAGCAGCTATCACCAAAGAAGGTGCTGCATTGGCTCATGCCGAACTCTACGAGAAATATCCCTATCTAAACATCACAGAATGGAGTGTAGCCCATGTGAATGGTGACCTTCCGCAATGCGGATTGAGCGGTTCGCCTACCAAGGTGAAATCCATTCAGAACATTTCTTTCCAAGCCAAAGAAAATAAAACGCTCACAGGTAGCGATCAGGATGTTGAAGATTTGATTGTTGAACTGTTAGCTAACCACACGATAGGATAAGATTATGAATAATGTATTTGTATATTTAGAGATAGAAGGCGCTACTGTTATCGACGTCAGTCTCGAACTCTTGACCAAAGGTCGTAAATTAGCTAATCAGTTGGATTGTCAACTAGAGGCTGTTGCTGCCGGACATAATCTGTCAGACATTGCCAAGCAAGTATTACCTTTTGGTGTTGACAAACTTCACGTATTCGACGCCCCGGGGTTGTTCCCTTATACTTCCCTTCCCCACTCTTCTATTCTTATCAACCTCTTTAAGGAAGAAGAACCACAAATTTGTCTGATGGGGGCTACAGTGATTGGTCGCGACCTCGGTCCGCGCGTTTCTTCGGCATTAACCAGCGGGCTGACTGCCGACTGTACTTCGCTTGAAATCGGCGACCATGAAGATAAGAAAGAAGGCAAGGTGTATGAAAATCTGTTGTATCAAATTCGCCCTGCATTTGGTGGTAACATCGTTGCTACGATTGTCAATCCTGAACACCGTCCACAAATGGCTACTGTGCGCGAGGGTGTAATGAAGAAAGAAATTTTGGATGTCGACTACAAAGGTGAAGTCATCAACCATGACGTAGCTAAATATGTTCCCGAAACAGATTACGTAGTCAAGGTTATTGACCGACATATAGAAAAGGCAAAACACAATCTAAAGGGTGCTCCTATTGTGATTGCCGGTGGTTACGGCGTGGGCAGCAGAGAAAATTTCAACTTATTGTTTGAACTTGCCAAAGAGCTACATGCAGAAGTAGGCGCCAGCCGTGCTGCAGTGGATGCCGGTTATGCCGACCATGATCGCCAAATCGGACAGACAGGTGTAACGGTTCGTCCCAAACTGTATATTGCTTGCGGTATCAGCGGACAAATACAACACATTGCCGGTATGCAGGAAAGTGGCATTATCATCTCTGTCAATAACGACGAGAATGCTCCTATCAATACGATTGCTGACTACGTCATCCATGGTCCGGTAGAAGAGATAATTCCAAAAATGATTAAGTATTACAAACAGAATAGTAAGTAAGCTATGGCCAACTTTTATACAGAAATTCCCGAACTGAAATACCATCTGAACAACCCGATGATGGAACGTATCTGCGAACTAAAGGAACGTGGATATCAAGACAAAGAGAATTATGACTATGCTCCGCTGGATTATGCAGACGCAATGGATTCTTTTGACAAGGTACTCGAAATCACTGGTGAGATTACCGGTGAAATTATTGCTCCTAATGCAGAAGGTGTGGATGAAGAAGGTCCTCACTGTGCTAATGGCCGTGTAGAATATGCTAGCGGTACCAAGCAAAACCTCGACGCTATGGTAAAAGCCGGTTTGAACGGCATGACTATGCCTCGTCGTTTTGGTGGATTGAACTTTCCGATTACTCCGTACACCATGTGTGCAGAAATCGTGGCTGCCGCTGATGCCGGTTTCGGTAATATCTGGTCCTTGCAAGACTGTATCGAAACTCTGTATGAGTTTGGTAATGAAGATCAACACAGTCGTTTCATCCCTCGTGTTTGCCAAGGTGAAACCATGTCTATGGACCTCACAGAGCCCGATGCCGGTTCTGACCTGCAAAGTGTGATGCTAAAAGCAACCTTCGACGAAGCCCATAATTGCTGGCGTTTAAATGGAGTGAAGCGTTTCATTACCAACGGCGATGCCAATCTTCATTTGGTTTTGGCCCGTAGTGAAGAAGGAACCAAAGACGGACGTGGCTTGTCTATGTTTGTCTATGATAAGAATGAAGGCGGCGTAGACGTTCGTCGCATTGAGAATAAGTTGGGTATTCACGGTTCACCCACTTGTGAATTGGTTTACAAGAATGCCAAAGCCGAACTTTGTGGTGATCGTAAACTTGGTTTGATAAAATACGTAATGGCTTTGATGAACGGCGCCCGTTTGGGTATTGCCGCTCAATCTGTAGGGCTTTCACAAGCAGCCTACAATGAAGGTTTGGCTTACGCCAAAGACCGTAAGCAATTCAGTAAAGCTATTATTGATTTCCCAGCTGTATACGACATGCTGGCTACCATGAAAGCTAAATTGGATGCAGGACGTTCTTTGCTGTATCAGACATCTCGTTATGTAGATATCTACAAAGCTTTGGATGATATTTCTCGCGAACGCAAACTGACTCCGGAAGAACGCCAAGAACAAAAAAAATATGCCAAGCTGGCTGACTCCTTCACTCCTTTAGCCAAAGGTATGAACTCTGAATATGCCAATCAGAATGCTTATGACAGCATCCAGATTCACGGTGGTTCAGGTTTTATGCTGGAATATGCTTGCCAACGTATCTATCGTGATGCACGTATCACATCCATCTATGAAGGTACGACTCAATTGCAAACCGTAGCTGCCATCCGCTATGTAACAAACGGTTCTTATTTAGCTACTTTGAGCGATTACGAAAGGATTGCTTGCAGTGCAGAAATGCAACCATTAATGGAACGAGTAAAAGAAATGACTCGCAAATTTGAAGCTTGCACAAATGCCGTAAAGGAAGCCCAAAATCAAGAAGTGTTAGACTTCGTATCCCGTCGCCTTTACGAAATAGCCGCCGTATGTTTGATGTCGCATCTACTGATTCAAGATGCCACCAGAGCGCCTGAATTATTTAGCAAATCCGCCCTTGTTTATGTGAACCATGCAGAGGCTGAAGTAGAGAAACACTTCAACTTCATCCGCAAGTTCAAAGCAGAAGATCTGGAAAGCTATCGCTAACGATTGATAAAACAAGCCCTTACTTTATGAAGTTCTCCCCTTAGGAAACTTAATAGAGTAAGGGCTTTTTCATGCCATGTTTAAAACAGAGATAATCATACAAGTCGGGGATGAGAATCTCGCATCCACACAAACTTTAAAATATGTAAACGAAAATTAAATCATAAAGGGCGATTACATAAACAATTGACTAACAAGAGAATTATCTGCTTTAACTCATTCATTTCATACCTATCAAAACCTAAAATATAACCAATGACGCTTAATACTATTTAAATAAACTTCTATATCCTTTAAAAAAACAGTAAAAAGGGCTTAATTTGTAGTCAATAAGACCAGTTCATATATACCAACCTTAAATTAAGATTTTTATTATGAAAAGTAATTATTGGCTTCTTACGGCAATATTAGCTCTTATCTCCTTGCCAAGCAAGGCAGATGAGTGGATTAGAATCAACCAACTCGGATATCTGCCACAATCCATCAAAGTGGCAGTATTTATGAGTGAGGAAGGAAACAGCTTAGAGAATTACAGTTTGATCGATGCCTTTACAGGTAAAACAGTACAAACTTTCAATACTCCCAAACCCACCGGTAAATTGGGTGGAATGAAAAGTACTTATCGGTTGGACTTCACTCATTTTACAGAACCGGGTACTTACTATCTAAAAGCAGGTGAAACTCTTTCCCCCCGCTTCCCTATCAACGCACATGTTTACAACGGCACAGCAGATTTTCTGCTAAATTATATGCGCCAACAACGTTGCGGCTACAATCCATTCGTGAAAGACAGTTGTCACGTGCATGACGGCTATATCATATATCATCCCACCAAAAGCGGACAACCTCTGGATGTACGCGGTGGATGGCATGATGCAACAGACTACCTGCAATATACCACAACTTCTGCCAACGCTATTTATCAGATGATGTTTGCCTATCAGGAAAACCCCGAATCCTTCGGTGATGCGTATAACGCAGCCGGACTTCCTGGTGCAAACGGCATTCCCGACATTGTGGACGAAATTAAATGGGGATTGGATTGGCTGAATCGCATGAATCCTGCTCCAGGTGAATTATACAATCAGATTGCCGATGACCGTGATCATTCGGGTATGCGCCTACCCAACAAAGACTTAGTGGACTATGGCTATGGCCCTGGCAGCGGACGTCCGGTCTATTTCTGTAGCGGTGAACCTCAAGTGCGTGGAGAATTTATAAATGCAACTACCGGCGTAGCAAGTACAGCCGGAAAATTTGCTTCTTGTTTTGCCTTAGGATCCAGAATTCTGAAAGACTTCTATCCTGAATTCGCAGCAGAAATCGGAGGAAAAGCTGATGCTGCCTATCAGGAAGGTGTAAAGAAACCCGGTGCTTGTCAGACAGCTTCTGTCAAGTCGCCTTATATATACGAAGAAGACAACTGGGTAGACGACATGGAACTCGGTGCCATGGAATTGTTTCAGTTAACCGGTGATCGCAAATACATGGATCAAGCCGTGGAGTACGGACGCCGCGAACCTGTGACTCCTTGGATGGGGGCTGACAGTGCACGTCATTACCAATGGTATCCATTTATGAATATGGGACATTACCATTTGGCAAAAGTCAGCAATGAGCGACTTAGCAAAGAATTTATTCGCAATATACACACCGGTATCGAACGCACTTATAAGAAAGCAGTAGAAAGTCCATTTTTACATGGCATACCTTACATCTGGTGTTCGAATAATCTGACAACTGCCATGCTTACTCAATGCAGCCTCTATCGTGAAACGACGCACGACAACACCTATGCAGAAATGGAAGCGGCCCTCCGCGACTGGTTGTTTGGTTGCAATCCTTGGGGAACGAGTATGATTGTGGAGTTGCCTCTATATGGAGATTATCCATCGCAACCACACTCCTCCTTTCTGAATGCTGGTTTAGGAAACACCACCGGCGGTTTAGTGGACGGCCCTGTTTACCGCAACATCTTTGAGAGTTTGCGTGGAGTTAACATGACAGGCATCCCCGGAGTCCCCGGACAAGATTACGAGCGCTTTCAACCGGAATTAATGGTTTATCACGATGCCATTCATGACTATTCCACCAATGAGCCAACAATGGATGGAACAGCCTGCCTCACCTACTACCTCTCTACCATGCAAAAAGAGGGCATGAAGCAAGCTAATATCCGAGAAGATAAAAATGTATATGTGAATGGAGGTATCGTACGTACTGACCCATCTAAAAAACAAATTACTTTAGTATTTACGGCTGCTGACAAGGCAGACGGTTCTGATGCCATTATCCGTACTTTAAAGAAGCACAATATCCAAGGCGGATTCTTCTTTACCGGTGAGTTTTATGAACTCTACCCCAATGTAGTCAAACGTCTACTTGATGAAGGGCACTATTTAGGAAGTCATAGTTACGGGCACTTGTTATATATGCCGTGGGGAAATCGTGATTCACTGTTGGTGACTCGTGAAGAGTTTGAACAAGACCTGTTGAAAAGTTATGAGACATTGCAAAAAGCAGGTATTGAATACAAGGACGCTCCCGTTTATATTCCTCCCTATGAGTATTATAATGAGCAAATAGCTGCTTGGGCTAAGAGCATGGGCATTCAAGTGATTAACTACACTCCCGGAACCATGAGTAATGCAGATTACACAACTCCGGATATGGGAGAAAAGTACCGGAGCAGCAAGTTCATCTACAACAAAATTATGGAAGTAGAAAAGAAAGAAGGGCTAAACGGACATTTAATGCTGATACACTTTGGTACAGATGATCGCCGTACAGATAAGTTCTATAACGGATATTTAGATAAGATGATTCAAACCCTGAAACGGAAGGGTTATACATTTGTGCCAGTCCGTCAAGCTACAGGCATATAATATAGGAAATTTCTCTACTAAAATAATGATATTAAAAGATTATTATGCAAAGAAATTAAGGTAATTATTCAATCGGTTTGTTTTCAGTAACCCCAACTCTCCCCCCAAGAGGGAAAGGGTTTCAAAGTAAGCTCCCAGCCTGTGAAGGTCAGGAGCTTTTTTTATAAGTTCTCTTTTACAGCCTGTAGCAGCGCCTCAATATCCTCTTCCGTAGTGTCAAAGGAAGTCACGAAACGAATTTCATTTATCTCTTCATTCCAATAATAAAAGAAATAAGTTTCCAACAGTTGATCAATAACAGGACGAGGCATTGTAAGAAAGAGTTGATTACTTTCCATCTTCTGAGTGAAGTGTATCCCAGGCAAAACCTTTAACCCTTCATATAGTTTCTGAGCCATCTCATTAGCATGCTTAGCATTCTTCAGCCAAAGGTCATCCTTCAGATAAGCCGTGAATTGACAAGACAGATATCGAAGTTTAGAAGCAAGCTGTGCCGATTGCTTACGCACAAAGTAAGCTTCCTTCTTCAAAGCAGGATTAAAAATAATCACGCTTTCGCCTAACATTAACCCATTCTTTGTTCCACCAAAGCTAAGAACATCAATGCCACAATCGATTGTTAATTCTTTGAAGCTAAGATTTAGAGCAGCACACGCATTTGCCAAGCGAGCACCATCCATATGCACATACATACCCTGTTGATGAGCTAACTCTGTGAGCGCACGAATCTCTTCAGGTTTATAAACAGTACCTAATTCCGTACATTGAGAGATATAAATAGCCCCCGGCTGAGAATGATGTTGTTCACCGAAATGACACAAATAGGGAAGAATCAAATCCGGAGTCAATTTGCCATTAGGAGTATCAACAGGCCGAATCTGACAACCCGTCATACGAGCAGGAGCGCCACACTCGTCCACATAAATATGTGCCGTTTCTGCACAGATGATTGAATTGTAAGGACGTGTGCAAAGTTGCAAAGCTACCGCATTGCTTCCTGTCCCATTGAATACAAACAAAGGTTCACAGTCGGGAGAAAAAGCTTCTTTTATTTTACTGATAGCTTCTTCAGTCCAAGGATCGTCACCGTAGCCTACAGCATGATCTTGATTTGCCCGGTTCAATGCTTCCATAATGGAAGGATGCACACCGGAGTTATTGTCAGAGGCAAAACTTCTCATAATTTTTGTTTAACGTTTAGATGAATCGAAAAGATGTGCAAAGGAAAGAATATTCTATAACATAAAAAAGCAAAGAGCCACAGATTTAGGACGCCATATACTTTCCATTGACAAGCTTCAGAAATAAGAGAATCAAAAGAGCCGTGGCATCTACGTAATGAGATACCACGGCTACAATTATGTGATTAAGAAATCAGGGGAAAATGAAATTACATCATTCCTCCCATACCTCCCATTCCGGGAGCGCCCATCGGCATTTCGGGCTTATCTTCTTTCTTCTCTACGATGACACATTCAGTAGTCAGGAACATACCTGCAATAGAAGCTGCATTTTCAAGAGCTACGCGAGTTACCTTAGCAGGATCAACCACACCAGCTGCATGTAAGTTCTCGTAAACATCAGTACGAGCATTGTAGCCAAAATCAGCCTTGCCTTCACGTACTTTCTGTACAACCACTGCACCCTCTTTGCCTGCGTTGGCAACAATCTGACGCAAAGGTTCTTCAATAGCACGCTTAATAATATCTACACCGGTAGTTTCATCTACATTTTCACCCTTAAAGCCTTCTAATGCATCAAGAGCGCGGATGTAAGCTACACCACCACCGGCAACAATACCTTCTTCAATAGCCGCACGAGTTGCACGAAGTGCATCGTCAACGCGGTCTTTCTTTTCCTTCATTTCAACTTCAGAAGCAGCACCTACATAAAGAACAGCTACACCACCTGACAATTTAGCCAGACGTTCCTGTAGTTTTTCTTTGTCATAGTCAGACTTAGTAGCAGCAATCTGAGCTTTGATTTGCTCACAACGTTCTTTGATATTTTCTTTGACACCGGCACCGTTTACAATCGTTGTATTATCTTTGGAAACAGTTACCTTATCAGCAGTACCCAACATTTCAATCGTTGTCTGTTCCAAATTCAAACCTTTTTCTTCGCTGATAACAATACCACCAGTCAGTACAGCAATATCTTCCAACATCTCTTTACGACGGTCACCGAAACCAGGAGCCTTCACTGCACAAATCTTCAATTGTGAGCGCAGACGGTTTACAACCAAAGTTGTCAAAGCTTCACTATCCACATCTTCTGCAATAACCAACAGAGGACGACCTGTTTGCACAGCCGGTTCAAGAATAGGCAAAAAGTCTTTCAAGTTGGAAATCTTCTTGTCATAAATCAAGATATACGGTTTCTCCATCTCACATTCCATCTTCTCCGTATTAGTAACGAAGTAAGCAGAAAGATAACCACGGTCAAACTGCATACCTTCTACTACACCAATCGTAGTATCGGTACCTTTCGCTTCTTCAATAGTGATTACACCATCTTTAGAAACCTTACGCATAGCATCTGCAATTAACTTACCAATCACCGGATCGTTATTAGCAGATACAGAAGCAACTTGCTCGATTTTATCATAGTTGTCACCTACCTTTTCAGCCTGGCTCTTAATAGATTCTACTACCTTGGCAACCGCCTTGTCAATACCACGTTTAATATCCATCGGGCTTGCACCGGCAGTTACATTCTTTAATCCTTCGGCAACAATGGCTTGTGCCAAAACAGTAGCAGTTGTGGTTCCGTCACCTGCATCGTCACCGGTTTTGGAAGCAACTTCCTTCACCAACTGTGCACCTGTATTCTGGTAAGCGTCGGCCAATTCAACTTCTTTGGCAACTGTCACTCCATCTTTTGTGATGTGAGGAGCACCAAACTTCTTTTCGATAATAACATTACGACCTTTCGGGCCAAGAGTTATTTTCACAGCATTTGCCAGTGTATCGATACCCTTTTTTAATTGGTCACGGGCATCAATGTTGAATAATATTTCTTTTGACATAATCTATTTACTATTTAACAATTTACTAATTACTATTTAAAACTTATCCCAATACAGCGAGTACATCGCTTTGACGCATGATAAGATACTTGGCTCCTTCCATTTCCAGTTCTGTACCAGCATACTTGCCGTACAATACTGTATCGCCAACTTTCAACACCATTTCTTCGTCTTTAGTTCCGTTACCAGCTGCAATTACTTCACCTTTCAAAGGTTTTTCCTTCGCAGTATCAGGAATAATGATACCACCAATTGTTTTTTCCTCTGCAGGTGCTGGGAGAATCAGCACTCTGTCTGCTAATGGTTTAATGTTCATAGTTCTTTTGTTTAATATGTTATACATTATTATTGTAATCGTTTGCTTTATACAAGCATCGAAGAAATTGCGAAAAGCGTGCCAAAGCATAAAAGTGATTGTTTGGCAGAGGAAGACTGACAAAATGGCAAGAAGAGTAAGGTGATTGTAAGGAAGACACTTGAATTTGAGAATTGACTACAGATAATTCGTCAGTCGATAGCGTCCTTTTTTCTGAGTAGCCTTTCTATACTGTATCACTTTCTGAGGACAAGCATGCACACAAGCCATGCAATGTATACACTCTTTCCCCCAAGTAGGATGCCCGTTCACAGTTTCGATATTATTGACCGGACACGATTGACTGCATAGGCCACACGAAATGCATCCTTTGTCAATATAAAAACCATCGGAACGGATTATAAAATGTACAAATAGAGGGTTTATAACATAAGTTTTCAACCATGCAGCACCCCCTTCATGCACCTTCCAGACTTTCTTTTGTTGAAGTACCTCGCTCGCAATAGAAGCAATAAGCTGATAAGCATCCTTTATTTTGGTATGACAAAGTGCCTCGTCATCCAAATGAAACATGGGGATATAAGTATTAGGCATAGCAACAGACCAAGCGGCATCCAAAGGGAAGCGTTTCGCCAAACGATTCATACCTTTCCCCATATCATCGCCACAAGTACATACGGCATAACGATAGCGACAATGAGGCAACTGAAGTCGTAGCAAAAAATCGACAACCACGCGTGGTGCATACCATGAATGTACCGGAAACACAATACCTATCTTTTCAGCAGCGGTTAGCTCCTCGGGCATTACTTCCTGTTTCAGACAATCAGCAATGTTGAGAACCGTGTCGTGTGTAGCATCTGCAAGCCTCTCGGCAATCCAACGAGAATTTCCGGTTCCCGTAAAATATAGTATCATCTAATTTCCTTTATTCTAATCTAGCAAATTTTCAAGAGAATAACTTTCCCAGAACTCTTTGGTAGAATGTACCAGCGAACTACCCATATAAAGTAGAAACAATAGCCCAATGACAATCATCAAGAAACTGACGAGGGCATTGTGCTTTTCTTGTTTAAATTCAACGGAAACCATAAGAACCTCCTTTTTTTATTGTCATTGCAAAAATAGAAGCGAAACGTTACATGTATTCTACGCTCAGGCTACAAAATAAATACAACTCCCGATTCATGCCCTAAATATACAAAAAAGGAGCAATACTCTGCTCCTTTTTAAATGAATTTCAGTTTTTATTAGCTCAGTTCGCAAATCAGTTCCTGAGGAGAAACGAGTTTCTGTTCACCAGTTTCCATATTTTTCAATGTGACTTTTCCTTCATGCATCTCATTCTCTCCTACCAGAGCCACAAAGGGTATACTCTTGGAATTTGCATAACTCATCTGTTTCTTCATTTTACTCGAGTCGGGGAATAACTCAGCACGAATACCTGCTGCGCGCACTTGTGCAAGCACATTCATGGAGAATGCAGATTCCTTTTCACCAAAGTTGATAAACAATAGCTGTGTGCTGTTTACAGCTTCCTTCGGATAAAGTTCGAGCTGATTCAAAACATCAAAAATACGATCTGCCCCAAATGAGATACCTACACCGGATACGCCGGACATACCAAAAACACCGGTTAGATTATCATAACGACCCCCTCCCGTAATGCTCCCTATCTGCACATCCAAAGCTTTCACTTCAAAGATGGCACCGGTATAGTAATTCAAACCTCGAGCAAGAGTCAGGTCAAGTTCTATCTCATTCTTCAATCCTAAAGTAGAAAGGGATTTCAGTATAAATTCACTTTCTTCCACTCCTTTCAATCCAATCTCACTGGCAGAAAGAACCTCTTTTAAAGTAGCCAACTTCTCTTCATTGCTCCCACTCAGCAAAATGATAGGCTGCAATTTAGCAATAGCCTCATCATTGATCCCTTTTTCTCTCAATTCGGCATTTACATTATCCAGCCCTATCTTATCCAATTTATCAATAGCCACTGTAATATCGACAATCTTCTCTGACTCTCCGATAATCTCAGCCATTCCGCTTAATATCTTGCGGTTATTGATTTTGATACAAACTCGGATATCGAAACGATTAAAAACAGTATCGACAATCTGCATCAACTCTACTTCATTCAAGAGAGAGTCGCTGCCTACTACATCAGCATCACATTGATAGAACTCACGATAACGTCCCTTTTGTGGACGGTCGGCACGCCAAACAGGTTGTATCTGATAACGCTTGAAAGGGAAAGTGATTTCATCACGATGCATCACCACGTAACGAGCAAAAGGCACAGTGAGGTCATAACGCAAACCTTTCTCGCAGAACTTACTGGCAAGCTTGGTAGCATGACGGCTCAATAGTTCTTCATCGGTCAAGCCAGAGAAGTAATCACCGGAGTTTTGTATCTTGAATAAAAGCTTATCACCTTCTTCACCGTATTTTCCCATCAAAGTAGAAAGCATTTCCATTGAAGGAGTTTCTATCTGTTGAAAACCGTAAAGATGGTATACCTCACGAATGGTATTAAATATATAGTTACGCTTCGCCATTTCCACAGGCGAGAAGTCACGAGTTCCTTTTGGAATACTGGGTTTTGCTGCCATAATCGTATCAATTACTTTAAAAATCGGACGACAAAGTTACGGTATTTTATTGAGTATGAAAAGAGAAGTCGAGGAATTGTAGCACAACAACATACACTTTTCAACAAAGTATTTTATTCCCAATCCACACATTTTGAACATACATACTATTTATCAGCCATTTATACCACAGTGCTGCATCCATCGGTTTAGTGTATAAAAAAACAGACCGTTATCCGTTAGGACAAGGGTCTGTTCGTTATTTCGATAGACAGTCGAGACTTAATCTCTACGTCCCAAGAATATCATGACATAATAAATTAACGTTGCCAGAGAACCCAAGGCAGCTACTACATACGTGTAAGCAGCAGAACGAAGTGCATCCTCAGCCTGTGCGTGGTTGTACGAATTGGTAATGCCTGAATTGCTTAACCAGACCAATGCGCGTTTACTAGCATTGATTTCAACCGGTAAGGTAATGAAGCTGAACAAAGTCGTCATGGCAAACAAGATGATACCTGCCAACAATAACTGTGGGAAAGAATCAAGTAGCAAAATACCACCCAACAACACCCAAGTCATCCATTGTGAAGCGAAAGATACCACCGGAACGAGTTTACTACGCATAGCTAAGGGGGCATAAACGCGAGCATGCTGTACAGCGTGACCGCACTCGTGAGCAGCAACAGCTGCCGCCATAATGCTATTGCCTCCATAGACCCCTTCACTCAAATTAACTGTCTTATTGGCAGGATTGTAATGATCTGTCAGATGTCCCGGAGTATGTGTCACGGTCACATCATAGATACCATTATCATGCAACATTTTTAATGCAACATCCTTTCCGGTCATCCCGTTACCCGTAGATATCTTGGAGTATTTCTTAAACTTACTTTGTAGGTTCATTTGTACCAGCCAGCTGATTACAGCGATACCAATAAAAATAATCCATTGTATTCCTATTCCACCTGTTGTCATATTTTTTTCTTTTAAGTGAATAATAATGCCGTTTCTTATTGTATAACAAATTGTTTGCCAAAAATAAAGGGAAACCACGAACAATCTCACCGATACCCTCATCTTTTAAGATGAATTAATTAAAAATTAACGAATATCGCCTGACGCAACAACCCTATTCCTTCATCGTTAGTTCAATCACTTTATCAATATCCGTAGGAACTTCAGTAAGATAAAGCACAATACCTCCCTTATACTGCTCGTATTTCAACGGAATTTGATCTGCAAAACAAACTGCTTTCTTTATCTTCTTATCTCCTAAAGGCAGAAGTAGCACTTTATCTTGTAAATCAAGAATATGTACATACATTTTATTACCTTTTTGCGTCGTTACTCCCCACGGGTGCGGAGCTACTTCCCCTCCACGTGTTCCATAAATGGTTTCACCATATATTTTCATCCACTCTCCTACTTCTGCCAGGCGATCTAAGGCCAGTGCCGGAAGTTCGCCATCAGGTTGAGGACCTATGTTCATCAACAAATTAGCATCTTTGCCGGCCGCTTTCACCAGATAATGAATGAGAGTTTTGGCCGATTTATAATCTGAGTCTGTGATCTTATACCCCCACATACCATTCATTGTTTCGCAGGTTTCGAGCGGCAAAGCACTGATGTCTTGCCCGGAAAGTCCGGCACGATTCTCACCCGGTAAGTCGCGCTCAAAAATTTGAATATCTTCGCCGGGAAAAGGAAGCTGATGGTGGTTGTTGCCTACCAAACAAGCAGGTTGCAGACGGTGTATCATCGCATACTGTTCCGGCAATTGCCAATCAAAGTCGGGATTTTGATCCTGATCCCACCAACCATCAAACCAGACTGCTCCTATTTCACCATAATTCGTCAACAACTCCGTCAGCTGGTTATTCATAAATTGATAATAACTGCTCCAGTTTCCTTTCGAATCAGGCCGTCCCGTACCTCGCCCGGTACGTCCCCACGGAGCATCTTCACGATACCAGTCGATATGCGAGTAATAGAGATGAAGCCGTATTCCTTGCTTGTGACATTCAGTTGCCAGCTCTTTCAAGATATCGCGCTTAAAAGGAGTAGCGTCTACTATATTGTAATCAGAATAGCGGGTATGAAACATAGAGAAGCCTTCGTGATGACGGGTAGTGAAACAGATGTACTTTGCACCCGAAGCCTTGATGGCAGCCACCCACTTGGCGGCATCAAACTTGGAAGGATAAAAGCCACCTGCCAGCTTGGCGTACTCTTGGTAGTTTAGATCCTTATTGGTCATGGTCCACTCACCGGTTGCCAGCATGCTGTACAGCCCCCAATGCAAGAAGATTCCAAACTTGTTATCTCTAAATTCCTGACGAGACTTCAGATTCTCCTCTGTAGCTTGATAAGTCTGAGACTTCACAGCAGGAAAGAGACCAAGCAGAAGCAAACATAAGATCATTCGTGTTTTCATGGCAATCAATAAAAAAGCACGGATTATACAGACATCTACGATTCTTTAGATAAGACCGCGAAATCCGTATAACCCGTGCTTAAAGCTATCAGTTGATATTATTCTCCGGTATAACGTTCGATGGTCTGATCACGATCAGGACCCACCGACACAATCTTGATGGGTACGCCCAATTCTTCTTCCAAGAATGACAGATAAGCGTTGAACTCTTCAGGGAACTCATCCTCACTCCGCATCTTCGTCATGTCGGTTTCCCATCCTGGCAATTCTACATAAATCGGTTCTACATTCTCATCAATATCATAAGGGAAGTAATCGATTTCTTCATCGTTCACTTTATAAGCAACGCAAGCCTTGATTGTTTCAAAAGAATCCAGTACATCACTCTTCATCATAATCAATTTGGTAACGCCGTCAACCATAATGGCATACTTCAGTGCAACCAAGTCAATCCAGCCACAACGACGTTTACGTCCTGTTACCGAACCAAATTCGTGACCTAACGTACAAATCTGGTCGCCTATCTTATCAAATAATTCTGTAGGGAACGGACCTGCACCAACACGGGTACAATAAGCTTTGAAGATACCATATACTTCACCGATTTTGTTAGGAGCAATGCCCAAACCGGTACAAGCACCTGCACAAATCGTATTCGAAGACGTAACAAACGGATAAGAACCGAAATCAATATCCAGCATCGTTCCTTGAGCACCTTCGCACAATACAGACTTGTCTGCATCCAATAAACGATTCATTTCATGTTCACTATCTACCAACCGGAACTGCTTCAGATAATCAATACCTTCAAACCATGTCTGTTCCAATTCACTCAGATCATAGTCATAGTTCATCTCTTTCAAGATCTGCTCGTGACGAGCTTTCGCGGCAGCGTATTTCTGTTCAAAGCCATGCAAGATATCACCTACGCGCAAACCATTACGGCTTACCTTGTCTGTATAAGTAGGACCGATGCCCTTACCGGTAGTTCCCACCTTTGCATCCCCTTTCGCTGCTTCATAAGCTGCATCTAATATGCGATGAGTAGGCAGAATGAGGTGCGCTTTCTTGGAAATATGCAAGCGCTCCTTCAAACAATGACCAGAAGCTTCCAAAGCCTCAGCCTCAGCCCTAAAAAGAGCCGGATCGAGTACAACACCGTTGCCGATGATATTTACCTTGTCACCTTGAAAAATCCCCGAAGGAATGGAACGGAGAACGTACTTCTGCCCTTCGAATTCCAGCGTGTGTCCGGCATTTGGCCCGCCTTGAAAACGTGCCACTACATCATATCTCGGAGTTAATACGTCAACGACCTTGCCCTTGCCTTCGTCGCCCCATTGTAATCCTAATAGAACATCTACTTTCATTTTTCTTTCTTATGATTATTATTCTTCTTTTTCCGTTTATTCGCCCGGTCGCACTTGCTGCAAAATCCATACAAATACAAAGAGTAATGTGTCAGATTAAAACGGCTCAACTTCGTATTTTCGATGGCATGTTGCAAGTCTTCATTCTGAAATTCGGTCACCTTTCCACACTGTGTACAGATTTGATGGTGATGCGTATCACGATTAAAACATTTTTCGTATTGTGAAGAGTTGCCAAACTGATGCTTGATAACCAAGCGGGCATTGATAAGCAAAATTATTGTATTGTAAAGTGTAGCACGGCTGACACGGAAGTTTTCTTGGTCTGCCATTAACGAGTAGAGCGTGTCAATGTCAAAATGTCCTTCTACGGAATAAATGGTGTCAAGTATTGCATAACGTTCGGGAGTCTTTCGATGCCCGTTCGCATTCAAATATTCAGTGAATATCTGCCTTACTGTATCTTTCACATTCTGACTTTCCATTTGACGGCGCAGCTTTTTACAGCCAACAAAGTTAATCCTTTTTTGTGGAAAGCAAACGAGAATGAGGAAAAAATGTGAAAAGAGACTAAAGTTGCTCTAAATTAGTTCCTCTTTAACAAGATTATAGAGCAGCTGTTCAGCTTCAGAAGCAGACTCTTTCATTCCTTCCACACGACGACACACTTTAAAAGCATTCTCTTCCTTGTGTTGCATAAAGCGGCGAATAGCTACCATCGCTGCATTGCGTACATGATAGGTACCTGACAAGAATGCACAGATAGCCTGATCTAAGAGTTCATTTTCAACCCGTTCACTCATATCACCCTTCTTCAACAGCAAGCGGGCAATGGTGAGAAAGCCACATACTTGCAGGTATTCTCTTTCATCCGCTATCCAATGAAAAGATTTGGCCGGTGCATAGGGCAGATTCTGAAACAAGTTCATGCTGGTAAGCTCTGCTATTTCTATGTTACGGATATCTTCTACCCATATATCCGCTATTTCAGGAAGAAAACTATCTACCGGTTGCAGAAGTCCCGCCAATATTTTACACTCCCGAATATCCTCTTTCCAAAGAGCTTGTGCCAGATTGTGATCTTTCTCATATCCGTCGGCTATGCTTTTGATGCGGGGAAGCTCTACGCCAAAGTTCAGCTTGTACACCAAACCTTTCTCGCGCATGCTTTGTGACACAGCCCCATTCATCGAGAGGCGAAGCTGCGTTTTAATATCTTTCAGTTGTTCTTTTAGTTCCATTTTAAAAAAGAGTTTATCCCTTTCCCCAAAAGGAAAGGGATAGAAAAGAGATTCTTTAATTATTCATTGGAGGCAATGTGGAATAATCCTTGCTATAACGCAACATTTGTTCGGCATAACCTTCCTCATAAGTCACTTTCACATCCGTAATCTTACCGTCTGCATCTGTCAAAGTTTCATATTTAGGATTGACAAAACCTTTATAAGGCGCAAGATTCAGTTTCTTATAACGCTTCAAAACTTCTGCATGCAAAGTCGGATCAACTTTCACAGCATACGCTTCTACCAAATCATGGGCAGCTTGAAGATCTCCGGTTGACTTGATTCGCTGTACTTCGGCCAGCAGTTGACCAAACAGTTCACGAAGCTTACCATAATCATTCACAACCACGTAAGTCTTATCTTCTTTCTTCACCATTTCTACCACCTTATCAGCGGCTCCCTTCTCAAATACCCAACGAGCAATGAGTTGGCGATTACGCATATGTGCTTCTTCCACATTGTTGCCCGGTTCAATACGAACCAACTGCGTCATGAGTCCGTTCATCAGGAAAGAATAATATTCAGCTTTAAAAGCATCGGCAT
Organism: uncultured Bacteroides sp.; assembly: GCA_945607605.1. GTDB lineage: Bacteria > Bacteroidota > Bacteroidia > Bacteroidales > Bacteroidaceae > Bacteroides. The sequence goes on along the minus strand of CALYZE010000018.1, from coordinate 11,191 downwards.
CTGGAGTCAGTCCCAACTCTACTAATTTCGGTTCGGCCACATAATAGAGTCCGAATAAATCAGCACGTGTTTCTTCAATTGTCGAACCATACGCTTTCAACGCATCCGGATCAACACCCGGCAGCAGTTTGCCCGAACCATGTCCCAAGCATTCATGTAAGTCGGTATGCAGATTACCGGTCAGGTCGCCATACTTATCCAACAACTGAAGTTCGACATCGCTATACACAAACTCCTCATGAAATCCATTGCCATGAGCTGCCTTGTTATAAGCATCAGTGATATTACCAATCGTCACCGACTTAGACCCATGATCGTTACGAATCCAGTTTGCATTAGGCAAATTAATACCGATAGCCGTAGCAGGATACAAATCACCAGCCAAGATAGCAGCAGTGATCACTTTAGCCGATACGCCTTTCACCTCCTCCTTCTTGAATTCTTTTTCCACCGGAGAGTTATCTTCAAACCACTGTGCATTGCTACTGATCAATTCTGTACGGCGGGTAGCCTGCACATCTTTGAAGTTCACCAAAGATTCCCAACTGGCCTTCATGCCCAAAGGATCACCGTAACTCTCTGTAAACCCATTCACAAAGTCAATGCGTGAATTCAAATCCTTCACCCAAAGAATAGCATAGTCATCAAAAGTCTTCAAATCACCCGTTTCGTAGAACTCTATTAACTTGGCAATTACCGCCTTCTGTTCAGGGTTTTCGGCCACACCTTCTGCTTTCCTCAACCAATAGACAATTTTCTCAATGGCCGATCCGTAGAGACCACCCACTTTCCATACTTGCTCCTGAACCTTGCCGTTCACTTTTACCAAACGACTGTTCAATCCATACGAAACAGGCGTTTCATCTTTCGGATCTTTGAGGGCATTGTAAAAATCCTCAGCCTCTTTCTGCGTCACACCCTCATAATAGTTGCAAGCAGAAGTTAGCACCAAGTCTTCGCCGGCAGCTTGATTCACCCGTTTGGGCATCACCGTCGGATCAAAAATTACGGGGAAAACCGCTTCACACAACTGCTCCACAGTCTGCCCTTGAGCAAGCGGTAAAGTAGAAGCATCCACACTGAGTAAAGCTTGTTTGAAGAATTCCGAAGTGAAACCCGGTGTAAACTTCTCGCTACCATAGTGATGATGAATGCCGTTAGAGAACCACACACGTTTCAGATATACTTCCATAGCCTTGAAATCGGGCGTGTTCTTGTCACCATTAAATCCGGTATAAACAGCCTCCAGCATCTGACGAATCGTCAGATTATATTTACCATTCTGATCGAATAAGATATCTCTTCCTTGTAAGGCTGCTTCTGCCAAGTAATACACTAATTCTTTTTGTTTGAGCGATAAATCCTCAAACTCAGGTACGCGATAGCGTAAGATCTGTAAGTCTGCAAATTGTTCCACTGTATAATCAAATTTATCTGCCTCAGCAGTTGTTTGGGGGGCTCCACCACACGCAGTCAATAGAGAAAGGGCGGTTGCCATAGAAATTAGTTGTTTTTTCATCTCTTGAGGGTATATTGGGGTTGATATTAAAAGACGAAAAGGAAGTATCCCGAAACAACTGCTCCGGAATATTTCCTTTTATTCATTCAGTCATGCAAAATTACTTTTTCTTGTCGATGTGTCTTTTACGATAACCATTAGGTGTTTCACCTACGTTTTTGTAAAAAGCAGCATAGAAAGATTGGCGATTTGCAAAACCTACCATCGTACTGATTTCTTCTACATTTTTGTCGGCATATCTTTTATCTGTCAACAAATGCATGGCTTCTTTTACTCTGTATTCATTCAACAAGCAAGAGTAATTCATGCCAAAGCGTGAATTTACTACTGCCGACAAATAGCGCGTATTAGTCTGCAACTCTTTTGCCAAATCTTTAGCAGAATAGTCTTGATCTCTGTACTTTTTGCCAACGACTACGATATTCATAATCTTGTCGTACAATTCATCTGCCAATTCCGGCCGTATTAACGAACGGTAGGCAGCGTCCTTCTCTTTCTTCTCGCGCAGATTATAAGGACGTTTCTTCGGCACCTTTTCTTGTACCTTTTTTTCTAAATCACTCATAGAATTAACTGGTTAGGGGTTGTTTAAAATTGGAAAGTCTTGAGAACATCCCAAAGACCTCACAAAAGTCTGACATTTTTTTTAGATACACAACTTTTGAAGTATATCTTTTTGATAGATAAACAATGAAAAAGGTTGAAAAGAAAGCTCCTACCCAAATTAATAAGAAACTTTAACTTTTTGTTAAAAAAAATAGGATGATCAAACAGGGTGAATTTCTATTTGTACTTTATACAATAATTAGTGTACCTTTGCCTCACAAAATATAGGCTCCGCAACTTTATGCTACAAACGCTAAAAACATACTTTGGTTACGACAGTTTCCGTCCCTTACAAGAGGAGATTATCCACCACCTACTGAATCGAAAAGATGCATTAGTACTGATGCCCACAGGGGGTGGAAAATCGATCTGTTATCAACTGCCTGCACTGCTCAACGAAGGCACTACCGTAGTGGTTTCTCCTCTTATTTCCTTGATGAAAGATCAAGTTGAATCACTGTGTGCAAACGGCATTGCAGCCGGTGCCCTGAACAGTAACAATGACGAAACAACCAATGCCGCTCTGCGTCGTGCCTGCATGGAAGGAAAGCTGAAGTTACTCTACATTTCACCCGAAAAATTGCTGGCTGAAATCAACTATCTGCTGCGAGACATGCACATTTCTTTATTTGCCATTGACGAAGCCCATTGCATCTCACAATGGGGACATGATTTCCGCCCGGAATACACCCAAATGGGCATCCTTCACCAGCAATTTCCGGAGGTTCCCATCGTTGCGTTAACTGCTACAGCCGATAAAATTACTCGTGAGGATATTATTCAACAACTGCATCTTGAAAAACCGAAGATTTTCATCTCCTCTTTCGACCGCCCCAATCTCAGTCTTACCGTGAAACGAGGCTATCAACAAAAGGAGAAAAGTAAAGCCATCCTGGACTTTATCAACCGACATTCCGGAGAGAGTGGCATTCTCTATTGCATGAGTCGAAGTAAGACAGAAACCGTAGCACAAATGTTACAAAAGCAAGGCATTAAAGCAGGCATTTATCATGCCGGATTATCTGCAGCGAGGAGAGACCAGGCGCAAGACGATTTCATTCATGATCGGACACAGGTGGTATGTGCCACAATAGCCTTTGGCATGGGCATTGACAAGAGTAATGTGCGTTGGGTGATTCACTACAACTTGCCCAAAAGCATCGAAAGTTTTTATCAAGAAATAGGCCGTTCCGGACGAGATGGATTGCCAAGTGATACCCTACTTTTTTACTCACTCTCCGATCTCATTCTGCTTACTAAATTTGCCACAGAAAGTAGACAACAAAACATCAATATAGAGAAACTTCAACGTATGCAGCAATATGCCGAATCCGACATTTGCCGCCGCCGTATCTTACTCAGTTATTTCGGTGAGAACACCACCCAAGACTGTGGAAACTGTGATGTTTGCAAGAATCCTCCGCAGCGTTTTGACGGTACAATAATTGTACAAAAAGCACTAAGCGGCATCGTACGAACCGAGCAAAAGATAGGAACAAGCATGCTCGTTGACATCCTAAGAGGCACCCTCAGCTCCGAAGTAGCAGAACGAGGTTATCATCACTTGAAGACCTTCGGTGCCGGACGCGAAGTGCCTGCCCGCGACTGGCAGGATTATCTGCTGCAAATGCTTCAGTTAGGATACTTTGAAATAGCTTATAACGAGAATAATCACTTGAAAATAACCGCAAGCGGAAGTGACGTCTTATTTGGAAGAGCGAGTGCACAGTTGGTTGTAATTCATCGCGAAGAAGCCTCAGAAGTCAAGCGTGGGCGCAAGCGGAAGCCCAGCATCCCCGTACAAGAACTCCCCTTGGGATTGCCCCATACGGAAAGCGAAGAACTCTTTGAAGCTTTACGCCAGCTCCGAAAGCGTCTTGCCGACCAAGAAGCCCTTCCTGCCTATATTGTTCTGTCTGACAAGGTGCTTCATCTACTCAGCACCTCACGTCCTACTACCCTCGAAGCGTTTGGTAACATCAGCGGTATTGGTGAATATAAAAAGAAAAAATATGGAAAAGAATTTATTGAATTGATTAGCAAATACTACTGATTTTTATTTACATTGCTGCAAGAATTCACGAACGTCGGAAAGAGGAATTCCTAACGATAAAGCTTTCTCAAAATCACGTTTTGCCGTGTCTTTTTTCTTCTGAGAAAGGTAAATTTGTCCTCTTAACAGATAAGTTTCAGGCTGAGAATCATCTAAATGAATAGCCTCTTCTAAGTCCATCAAAGCCAATTCAGGCTGCTTCATTTCTTCCTCAATTCCGGCTCGTGCTACATAGAGCACAGCCTGAAGCGAAGGCGTAATTGGGGTAGCTCCATCCATTTTATCGGCAATCATTTTATTCAATAACATCAGTGCTTCCTCGAATTTTCCTTCTTTTTGTTCCAAGGTAACCAACCCTAAGCGTCCGTTATAGCTCAATGAATTGAGTTTCAGAAGTCGTTCATAATCAGACCTTGCAGCCTTATAATCACGCTGCTGCCTGTAGATATAAGCACGCATCAACAAAGCTTCTTCATTGCTTGTTTCAATATCCAATGCAAGCGAATAATCCACTCGTGCCAAGTCATTCTTGCCCAATTCAAGGTAAAGAGCAGCACGATTCAATAGGATTGGAAGGGTGCGAGGGGCTATGTTCAATGCGAAGGTATAGGATTCAAGTGCCTTCTCGTAGTCCTGCTGACGACGTTGTATCGTACCCAAATTAGAAAACAACAAAGCATTGTGAGGGTTCGCAGGTTCCAATTTCAAGGCTTTCAGAATATACTCTTCAGCTTGCGCCAAACTGTCTTGTTCGGTAGCCACTACAGCCCGATCACTCCATTCCTCATACGTCTGAGAAAAAGCAGGAGCGGTGATTGCGCAGCCTACAAAACAAAAAAAGATCAATTTCTTCATTACGGTTTTATTAGTCATTCCAAGGGATAGGTGTCAAAAGCAAACAGTTCTGTTGACAAATATCTTTCTCCTGTATCAGGCAATAGGGTTACAATCATTTTGTCTGCCATCTCCGGACGTTCTGCCAGCAACCGTGCGGCATACACAGCTGCACCGGAGGAGATGCCGGCTAACAAGCCTTCTGTAGCAGACAGGTCGCGACCGGCACGAATGGCTTCGTCATCGGGCACCGAGATCACTTCATCTACCAAGGAGGCATCATAAATGGAAGGAATAAAATTGGCTCCGATACCTTGTATGCGATGCGGACCTGCTACCCCACCTTCCAATAGAGGAGAAGATTCAGGTTCTGCGGCCACAATATAGATCTTAGGATTCTGTTTTTTCAAAGCACGTGCCACGCCACAAATGGTGCCGCCCGTACCTACACCGGCCACAAAGACTGCTACCTCTCCGTCTGTATCTGCCCATATCTCCTCTCCGGTGGTAAGTTCATGTATCTTTGCATTGGCAGGATTCTCAAACTGTTGTAAAATCACCGAATTGGGTATGGAATCACGCAACTCTTTTGCCTTGGCAATAGAGCCCGACATAGCAGCCAGCCCATCTGTCAACACAATCTCTGCCCCCAAAGCTTTCAGCAAATTGCGACGCTCGAGGCTCATGGTTTCAGGCATTGTCAAGATGAGATGGTAACCTTTGATTGTGGCCACCATTGCGAGTCCCACCCCCGTGTTTCCACTGGTAGGTTCTATGATTGTGGCACCGGGCTTCAAAGCTCCGCGCGCTTCAGCATCTTCAATCATGGCAAGTGCCACACGGTCTTTCACGCTTCCACCCGGATTAAAGGACTCCAGTTTAGCCACTAAATTCCTTTGCATTCCGTACTTGCGGCCATATCCGGCCAGTTCCATCAACGGTGTATGACCGATGAGTTCTGTCAACTTTTTTGCAATCTTTGCCATAACAGATAGTTTATTTCAACCTGATATAAATAATAGTGTCATTCACCACAAACTTTATTCGCAGTTTGCGGATATCCGTTCGCAGCCTGCGAACGCCTGTTCCAAGCTTGCGAATGTCCGTTCCCAAGCTTGGAACAGAGATTAGAGCATGAAGCAAATCACTTTACTTCCCGCATCGCAAACTTTTCATAGGGCTATCGCACCGTTTTCTTAGTAACCTCTTGCACATGCCTTAGAAGGAACATGCCCTACCCAAAGAGTAGGGCTGCATCAAGTACTACCTGATACAGCCCTACAAAGTTAGGAAAATTCCTATTGTTCCTTTATTTCATTAATAAAGATTAGCGGTTGATGTGTTCTACAACCCAAGCGCCAACCTCTTTAGTTCCATATTTGGCACCGCCTTCTACCTGAATTTCAGGGGTACGTACCTGCGCATCCAATGAAGCATCTACCACTTTACGAATCAATGCACCTTCTTCTTTCAAGTCAAAATACTCAAACAGCATGGCTACAGAAAGTATTTGAGCCAATGGGTTGGCAATATTCAAGCCTTTGGCTTGCGGCCAGCTTCCGTGAATCGGTTCAAATACCGGCGTGCTTTCACCGGTGGAAGCAGAAGGAAGCAATCCCATTGAACCGCTGATAACGGATCCTTCGTCGGTAAGGATGTCACCGAACGTGTTCTCAGTAACCATGACATCGAAGAATTTGGGCTCTTGAATCATTTTCATGGCAGCATTGTCCACAAACATATAGTCGGTGGTTACTTCGGGGTATTGAGGTGCCATTTCCTGGGCTATTTGACGCCACAAGCGGCTTGAGGCAAGTACATTGGCCTTATCCACCACCGTCAGATGTTTGTTACGCTTCATGGCATATTCAAAGGCTACTTTCAGGATACGCTCTATCTCGGGACGGGTGTAGAGATTGGTATCGTACGCTTTGTCGTTGTCTTGATATTTCTCGCCGAAGTACATGCCTCCGGTCAACTCACGGATACAGATAAAATCGGCTCCATCTACCAATTCCGCACGAAGCGGGGACTTATGAAGCAGACATTTAAAAGTCTGCACCGGGCGGATGTTGGCAAACAGTCCCAGCTTTTTACGCATAGCCAATAAACCTTGTTCCGGGCGTACTTTGGCAGTGGGATCGTTGTCGTACTTCGGATCACCCACGGCAGAAAAAAGAACGGCATCTGCGTTCTTACAAATCTGAAAGGTTTCCTCCGGAAAAGGATCACCTACTTTGTCAATCGCGTCTGCACCGCAGATAGCATATTCATAACTTACTTTGTGACCGAATTTCTCACAAACGGCGGTCATTACATCCACCCCTACAACGGAAATCTCCGGGCCGATACCATCACCGGCCAATACTGCAATTTTAAAGTCCATCTTCGTTTCTATTTGTTTTCTTTATTTTTATCTGTTTATCTGTGTAGAGCCCATTCTATCTAAAGTGCCTTAGCCCACTCTTTCGTATTCATTCTCTATAATATTGAGCATCTTTACGGTGGCTTTGATGGCCGCTTCCGTCTGGTCGGCATCCAAGCCGCGCGTACGAAACACTTTGTCTTCAAATCTCCACGTAATAACCGTCTGCACAAAGGCATCGGTACGTCCGCCGGGAGGAATGCTTACTGCGTAGTTGGTCAACATCGGGAATTTACGTCCCAAAGTGACTTTGTAAACTTTGCGCAAGGCACGTACAAAAGCATCATACTGACCGTCGCCACTGGAGCTTTCTTCATATTCCTTGCCATTGATTTCTATTCTCAATGTAGCCATAGGTTTCAATCCGGAGGCTAAGTTTACGATATAACTTTTGAGGTTTACCCGTTCTTCCATCACCCCGTGCTTTAGAACGTCAGATACGATATAGGGCAAATCTTCCTGTGTCACCAGCTCTTTCTTGTCTCCCAATTCGATAATACGCTCTGTTACTTTGCGCATGGCATCTTCATCGAGCTCCAAACCTAAATTTTCCAGATTCTTACGGATATTTGCCTTACCGCTGTTCTTGCCTAAAGCATATTCTCGTTTACGACCGAAACGTTCGGGTAGCAGGTCGTTGCAATAGAGGTTACTTTTATGATCGCCATCGGCATGCACTCCTGCCACCTGTGTGAAGACATTTTCTCCTACAATCGGCTTGTTGGCGGGAATCACAATTCCAGAATACGACTCAACGACACGACTGACATCATTCAGACGGCTTTCATCAATATTAGTAACGGCGCTGAAATGGTCTTTCAAGATAGCCTGTACACTGGAAAGCGGAGCATTCCCGGCGCGCTCACCCAGTCCGTTGATAGTCGTATGCAATCCTTTACAACCACTCAATACGGCTGCCAGCACGTTACTGACTGCCAGATCGTAGTCGTTATGGGCGTGAAAATCAAAATGCGCCTGTGGATAACGCTTGACCATCTTTCTCATAAACTCGATGACTTGCAATGGATTCAGAATGCCTAAGGTATCGGGCAACATATAACGTTGTATGTTGGCTTTGATCAGCTCATCCATCAATTGGAAGACATATTCGGGCGAATCTTTCATGCCGTTGCTCCAGTCTTCCAGGTAGATATTTACATCCATCTGCCGGTCGTTGGCATAATTTACCACCGCCAAAATTTCTTCTATGTGTTGTTCAGGAGTTTTCTTAAGCTGGCAAGTGCAATGTTTCAACGAGCCTTTACACAGCAGATTGATGACTCGGCAACCGGCAGCATGTATCCAGTCTACCGAGGTATGCCCATCCACAAAACCAAGAACTTCCACTCTTGGCAGCATATGGCGGCGGGCGGCCCAATCACAAATCATCTTCACGGCATCAAACTCTCCTTCCGACACTCTGGCAGAAGCCACTTCTACCCGATCTACCTTCAGCTCTTCCAGTAGCAATCGGGCTATCATCAGTTTTTCATGCGGCACGAAGGACACTCCACTGGTTTGTTCACCATCGCGGAGTGTCGTATCCATGATTTCTATCTTCGGATGATTATTCTTCATTTTTCTTTTCCCACATTTCTATCTTATCTTTATGCTCCACCAAAAAATCAATGTCATCTAAGCCATGCATCAGACAAAGTTTTTTATAAGCACTGATTTCAAAACTTTCACTCTTACCCGTAGCCTTGTTGGTTATGGTCTGTTCGGGCAGATTTACTTCCACTTCTACTTTCGGATTGGCAAAGATGGAATCGAACAACTCCTGTAAGAAGGGTTCGCTCACAACTACCGGAAGCACGAAGTTGTTCAGTTCGTTGTTCTTATGGATGTCAGCAAAAAAGCTAGACACCACGACTCGAAAACCATAGCCGGCAATGGCCCACGCTGCGTGTTCGCGACTGGAGCCGGAACCGAAGTTCTTTCCTGCTACCAGAATTTTTCCGCTATAAGTAGGGTCATTCAGCACAAAATCTTTATTCAGAGAACCGTCTGGATGATAACGCCAATCGCGGAATAAATTATCGCCAAAGAATTTTTCTTCACGGGTGGTTGCTTTCAAGAAGCGGGCAGGAATGATTTGGTCTGTATCCACATTTTCCAATGGAAGAGGAATACACGTGCTGGTTACAATATTGAATTTTTGTTTCATCTTTTTAGTTGCGTTTTTACAATTTAAAATTTACGATGGAGGGTCCTTTTGGGGGCTTATCCCACGAATGAATCATTCCGTAGTTACGAACTTATTGCCATCGAGACTGGAATATTGCCCAATCGGATACATCAAATCAAGGTTCTCGGATCTGTGATTACTCCCGTCACTGCAGCTGCAGCAGCTACCAACGGACTGGCAAGCAAGGTGCGTGCACCTGGTCCCTGACGTCCTTCAAAATTACGATTGCTCGTTGATACAGCATATTTACCGGCAGGCACTTTGTCGTCATTCATTGCCAAACAAGCGGAACATCCCGGTTGACGGATAGCGAAACCGGCTTCTGTCAAGATCTTATCCAGCCCTTCTTTGCGAATCTGCGCTTCTACCAGCCAAGAGCCCGGAACCAGCCATGCCACTACATTCTCTGCTTTCTTGCGACCTTTCACAACAGAGGCAAAGATGCGGAAATCTTCAATACGCCCATTCGTACAGGCTCCCAAGAATACGTAATCAATCTTCTTGCCCAACAAAGGGTCACCCGGCTCAAAGCCCATATAATCAAGGGATTTTTTGAATGAAGTTTGAGCGCCTTCACTCATTCCTTCAGTTGTAGGAATATGCTGGGTGATGCCTACTCCCATACCAGGATTCGTTCCGTAAGTAATCATCGGCTCAATATCTTCAGCAGCAAAAGTCACTTCTTTGTCGAAAACTGCATCTTCATCACTCTTCAACGTTTTCCAATGAGCCAATGCTTTATCCCACTCTTCGCCTTTCGGGGCATATTCGCGTCCTTTGATGTATTCAAAAGTGACTTCGTCCGGAGCAACCATGCCGCCACGTGCACCCATTTCAATGCTCAGGTTACACAAGGTCAAACGACCTTCCATGGTCAGATTGCGTATGGTTTCACCGGCGTACTCCACGAAATAACCTGTGCCGCCGCTTGTTGTCATTTTCGACATCATATAGAGTGCAACATCTTTGGCCGTTACCCCTTTTCCTAACTTTCCGTCAACCGTGATACGCATAGTCTTGGGCCGAGTTTGAAGAATGCATTGAGAGGCCAACACCATTTCTACCTCGCTAGTACCGATGCCAAAAGCAATTGCACCCAATGCACCGTGGGTAGAGGTATGTGAATCGCCACATACAATAGTCATGCCCGGAAGCGTCAATCCGCGTTCAGGAGCTACCACGTGAATAATACCATTCTTCTTATCCATCATACCGAAATGCGCCAAGCCAAAGTCTTTTGCATTCTTTGCCAACGTATCCACCTGAGTCTTTGATATAGGATCTTCGATGGGTTTATCTTGATCGTGCGTCGGCGTGTTATGGTCCGGCATACAGAAAATCTTTTCCGGACGGAAACACTTGATTCCTCGTTCACGCAGTCCTGAAAAAGCCTGCGGACTAGTTACTTCATGGCAATAAAGCCTGTCTATATACAGTTGTGTGGGACCGTCTTCCACTTTCTGTATTACGTGGGCATCCCAGATTTTATCAAATAATGTATTCATCTTTTAGTTACGGTTTAATTATTTATGATTTTGCTATTTATGAGTTAGCTGTTTACGAATT